>CALZPS010000169.1 GCA_945827765.1 uncultured Lachnospiraceae bacterium
ATAAAGACAAAACTCACTCTCTCTCCCGGGTCAGATCCTGCACCCACTTATATTACCGGAAACGAATCAGCACCCAGGGAATCTTGCCTCCCTCGGCAAGGCAGGTGCAGGCGAACACGCCCAGAACCGGCCAATGGAATACAAATGCCCCCAAAAGTGCCAGCGGAATAGCAATTCCCCACATACAAACTGCCAGACTATACATATCAAAAATCGTATCTCCTCCGCCGTCGAGTACACCGTTGATTGTGATGGTATTGACGCAGCGTCCGATCATATATACAGCCATAATGCACATCATACCGGTCAGGTAGCTGTGGGCGGTATCCGTTAGTATGACCATGGAGACGATGAGCGGCGTCAGTGCCAGCACGACAGCGGTGGAAAAAAAGCCAATGACGAAGGAAATATTTCTAAGCTTGATTCCGTATGCCTTGCCCGTTTCCAGACGACCTGCGCCCAGTTGATTTCCCACCATAATAGCGGCTGCACTGCCGATACCGTTGCAGATACAACAAATCAAGTCACGCACCACAGCAGCAATCGAGTTCGCTGCTGCTGCATCTGCTCCCATGTGCCCCATAATGGCGGTATAGGAGGTAAAACCTACACCCCAGAAGAGGGAGCCGCCCAGCAAGGGGAGGCATTGTCTGGAAAAATCTGCGAGAAGCTGTTTGTGTCCTTTCAAAATTCTGTTCCATGCAGGACGTATATAATCCTTTCCGGAAGAAACGATAAAGCAGAGAAACAGTTCTATGATTCTCGCGAGGGTGGTAGCTAAAGCTGCACCTCTGGCCTGCATTCTGGGCGCACCGAACAGACCGAAAATAAATACGGCGTTTAGTACAATATTGATAAGAACGGCAGCTGAACTAATCCACGCGCTTGCAGGTACATGGCCGGTTACTTTCATCGTTGCCAGATAGCACTGGGATATGCCTGTAATCAGATAGGACCATCCGGCAATGCGCAGATAGGCGCTGCCGATAGCGATTAACTGACTGTCGTGTGCAAAAATATGCATCAACAGACCGGGGCAAAGTTCGCATGCGGCAAAAAACAGCAAGGATACCAGCCCGCAAAAACGCAGCATCAGGTTAAACAGATCCTGTACGGTGAGCCGGTCACCTTTTCCCCAGTATTGTGCACCGAGTATGGTGCCGGCACCGGTGATGGCAAGTAGAAACATATTCTGCACAAATTGAATCTGCGTTGCCAGGGAGACGGCAGTCATCTCATCCTGCGCAATACGTCCGAGCATCAGTGCGTCCCCGGCGGCAACAGCTGCAAGCATGAGGCTTTGCAGGGCGATGGGAAATGCAACTAAAAAAAGCTGCTTGTAAAAAGTTTTGTTGTTGATTTTGTTTGTCATCGTAATAGAATCTCCTGTATTTTTGCCGGCTTGTTGGCGGATTTTAAATGTTTTCAGGATTTCCGAAGCATGAAACGAGAGGAAATCAGTAAGCATTATGGGAGCAAAGCCTTTTGACTCCAACAACATTATATATAGATTTTAGGGAGAAATCAAGGAAGTGTAGTTATATCCTTCCCGCTGACCGCATACGATACAGTAGCATCGGTACAAGCCGGTCTGTACAAGAAAGAAAGGGGGAGGAAGTTTGTTTGAGGAAAAATCGGTGCAGCAGGTTGTTGTGCATTTCCGGACGGATATAAAAAATGGGCTAAACACACAGGAGGCCGCAAAAAGGCTGCGGACAAACGGGACAAATGAATTGGTGCAGGAGCGCAGAAAGAGTGCGCCGGAGGCTTTTTTGGAACAATTAAACGATCCGCTGATTTGTGTGCTTTTAGTGGCGGCGTTTGTCTCTTTTTTATTGAAAGAAATAAGTGATGCTCTGATAATCGTGGTGGTAGTCATTGTCAATGCCACGGTTGGGGTCATTCAGGAGGGCAAGGCGCAGCGGGCACTGGATTCTCTGAAAAAAATGACAAGTCCGCATGCGCTTGTCCGCAGGGACGGAAGAATCCGCAAGGTGGCAGCATCGGAGCTGGTGGTGGGAGATATTGTCGTGTTGGAAACGGGCGCGCTGGTTCCGGCTGATCTCAGACTGATTCACGGTTGGAATCTAAAGGTGGAAGAATCTGCATTGACCGGAGAGTCGGTTCCGTCTTTGAAAGATGCTCATTTTGTGGCAGAAAAAAATCTGCAGCCTGCGGAGCGGAAGAATGAGGCATTTATGTCTACAATGGTGACAGGCGGGCGCGGAGAAGGTATCGTGATTGCTGTGGGGATGGATACGGAGATAGGGAAAATAGCGTCTATTATAAAGGCAGCACCAAAAGAACTTACACCACTGCAGAAACGTCTGGCAGAATTGGGGAAAATACTTAGTATTATTTCCATTTTATTATGCGTGCTGTTGTTTGGAATTGCGGTATTACAGCATCGTAATATACCGGAAATGTTAATCACGGCGATTTCTTTGGCAGTGGCGGCGGTGCCGGAGGGGCTCCCGGCAATTGTGACAATCGTGCTGGCAATGAGCGTGTCGCGGATGGTGAAGGTACATACGATTATCCGAAAACTTCCTGCGGTGGAAACGTTGGGCTCTGTCAATGTGGTTTGTTCCGATAAGACCGGAACATTGACACAAAACAAGATGACGGTGACCCAATGTTATGTAAACGAAAAGGTGATACCGGTTTCGCTGGACAACATTCGGGAACAGGCAGACATACCGTTAGAATTTTTGCGGGGATTCGTACTTTGTAATGACGCGGCATTTTCGTCGGCAGAGAGAAACACGGAGACAGAAATCGGAGACCCGACAGAAATTGCCTTGCTGAAAATGGCTGCCGGATGTGGAGTGCGAAAGGAGCGGGAGGAAATTACGTTTCCCAGAGTGGATGAAAAAGCATTTGATTCTTCACGAAAAATGATGACGACGCTGCATCGTTGTGATAAGACGGCAAAAGAGACAGCCGGAATGTATATTGCATATACGAAAGGTGCTCCGGACGTTGTGTTGAAGAGGTGCACGAAAATATATTTGAACGGTTCGGTGCAGTCGCTGACAGATGCCAGACGGATGCGGATTCAGAAGGTGTTAAAGGAAATGTCTTCGCAGGCATTGCGGGTACTGGCACTGGCAATGAAAACGGAGAATTCTACGGATGAAAAAAATCTGATATTTGTTGGTCTCGCTGCAATGAAAGATCCCGTACGTCCGGAGGTGGCAGAGGCTGTCAGCATTTTTCGAAAAGCTGGTGTTCGTACAATCATGATTACCGGTGACCATGCAGATACGGCACTGGCAATTGCCGGAGAATTAGGAATTGCCAGAGACCCTTCTGAATGTATGAGTGGGGAAGAGATGGAGAGATTGAACGACAATGCTTTACAAAAACGTCTGCCGGAAGTGTCTGTTTTTGCAAGAGTGTCACCCGAGCATAAAGTACGCATTGTCGAAAATTTGAAATCAACGGGGAATATTGTAGCCATGACCGGTGACGGGGTGAATGACGCACCGTCACTCAGCATGGCGGACATCGGTATTGCCATGGGAATGTGTGGAACGGACGTTGCAGCTCAGGCGGCAGATATGGTGCTGACAGACGATAATTTTGCAACGATAGAAAAAGCAATTGAGGAAGGGCGGGGGATTTACGAAAATATCAAAAAAACGGTGTTGTTTTTGTTGTCCTCCAATTTCGGGGAGATTATTACAATGTTTGTGGCAGTGCTGGCGGGTCTGGCATCGCCGCTCAAAGCAAGCCACATTTTATGGATTAATCTGATTACAGACTCCTTGCCTGCACTGGCGTTGGGAATTGACAAAAATGATAATGAGGCACTGATGGAAAGCCCGCCCCGCCCGGCAGACGAAGGTATGTTTGACAATGGCGGCTGGGAATGTACGGTGTTTTATGGAATTCTGATTGCCGCAATCAGTCTGACGGCGTTTTTGAAATTGCCGTGGGAAATGATGACCGGAGGTCAGATGCAGGTAACATTGGAAAATATTCGCGGAATATTCAATCAACAGGAGGTGCTTGCGCGGGCACAGACATACGCGTTTACCGTGTTGGGAATGTCACAGTTGTTTCATGCGCTGGGAATGCAGGATGTTCGTACATCCGTATTTTCGAAAAGACGGGAATTTAATCCGATGATGGCTGCAGCATTCGCGGTTGGATTTGCACTGCAGTTGGCGGTGACGGAGATCCCTTTACTGGTAGAGTGGTTTGGCACCGTTGTTCTATCGCCGCAGGAATGGTGCGTGTTGATGGTGCTGGCGGCATTTCCCGTACTGGCGCATGAAGTGCTGGTCGGGGCGGCAAAGGTGATGGAGAGAAAGGGAAAGTAAAAATATCAGATATTCATGTTTGTTCTGGCAGGCGGATGAAAAAATTCAGGTGCACATGAAGTGCACCTGAAAAAATTGAC
>CALZPS010000170.1 GCA_945827765.1 uncultured Lachnospiraceae bacterium
CAAGGAGTATCGTCGGCAGCGTCAGATGTGTATAAGAGACAGCTCCCCACAGAGAGCATAGAGTGTGCGGATACATTCTCTGTAATCCTGTCCGAATGCAAAATAGTATTCATCTTTCTCCGTTTTCTTACGTACCTCTATGGAACCATCTTCTGCAATCAACAGCGAATCGGTATCATCAAGAACGGACACCCCCTGTAAGGATACCAGTCCGTCCTCCAGCTTTCTCTTGCCAAAGGAATTATCCAATGTGCGGCAGGTTCCTTTCAGATTTCCCTTCTGAAAATCTGTTACTACTTTTCCGTCTGCAAGTGTAATGCTTTTCATTTGATGTTTCTTTGAGTCATACTCAAATATCGTCTTCTCTGTCTGAATCCTGACGATATCTCCCAACTCTTTCACCTGAAACGACGGCCGGTTAAAATTGCGAAACCAAACCTTCTGCGTCGGCTCATCCGTGAAATATGCCTCCTTATCCCACTCGACGCGAAGCAGGCGGTCTGTCAGAACGCTGAAACGTACATCCCCACGCACGACCGTGTATGCCGGGTCTGTGACGCTGTCTGTTTCAACTTTCATATACTGCTCAAAAAAATTTTCCATGGTTCTATTCCCTTCTTAACGAATAATATATCTTACTGAGCAAATTCATTCGTGAGCGAAATACTTCCCATCTGCTCATCTATCTCCATAGTATAGCATTTTAGCAATATAAAATCCACCTGCAATCTATCGTTCTATCGTAAATCTTGTAAAAAATATCTGGTCTTACTCCGATGCAGTATCGGAATCAGACAAAGCAAATTTTACCGTAACGGTTGTACCTTTCCCTACCACACTGTCCAACTCAAGCACGGCATTATGCAGTTTCACCGCATGTTTGACAATGGAAAGTCCAAGCCCTGTACCGCCGATTTCCTTTGAATGGCTTTTGTCGACCCGGTAAAAACGCTCAAAAATACGATTCTGGTCTTCGGCAGGAATACCGATACCGGTATCCTGCACACAAAGCAGCGCTGTTTGCTCCTGCTGTTTTACCGTCACGATAACGGTGCCTCCTTTGTGATTGTATTTGATTGCATTGTCACAAAGATTATAAATGATACTCTGAAGCAGCTGCGGGATGCCGTTCAATTTTGTGGATTCTCCTTCCAGCATGATCCGGACGCCGGCATTCTCTGACTCGGCAGACAAACTTTCTGTCACGTTCTCTGCCATCTGGTACAAATCCACTTCTTCCCATTTCATCGCATCTGCGCCTTCATCCAGATGTGAAAGCTTAATGATATCCTCCACCAGACAAATCATCCGCTGAGCCTCCGTATAAATCTGCGTGGAAAATGTCGGAATATCCTCAGGCTTAACCATACCGTTTGCCAGCAGCTCCGCGCAGCCGGAAATCGTGTGCAGAGGGGTTTTCAATTCATGCGATACATTGGCAGTAAATTCCCGCCTTATCTGCTCTGCCTGTTCTTTTTCCGTGACATCCAACATCAGCAAAACAGTACCCGGCACCTCTCCTTCGGATACAACCGGACTTGCATGAACCTGATAACGCCTTCCGCCCAGTTCCATAATCTTCTCGGCATGCTTTCCTTTTCCGGACTCACGCAAAAGCTCCTGCATTTTCAGGCTGCGGTTTATCTCCAGAATATCCTGCCCGACCGAAGTATTCTCTGCCCCCAACAATCGTGCCGCGGCATGGTTGATACTCAAAACCGTTCCTTTGCTGTTGAGCAGGACAATTCCTTCGGTCATATTTTCTGTCACGGTTTCAAATTCAGCCTGCCTTTTCTGCAATTCTTCAGATTGACTTCTAATCTGCCGCTGCTGACTCTTAAGCCGTCGAAACAACGGGGACAATTCATCAAACCCTTCATTGTTCAATGGGTCTTCCAAATTCAGCTCATTGAGCGGTTTCACCACTTTCTTCGACAATCTGGATGCCAGAATAAATGACAACACAATTGCCACCCCGGCGACAATACAAATCGGCTGAAACATCCCCATAAGCAGTGACAACTGTGTACTCTGCGCGATTGAAAGGCGGAGTACCGTACCATCGGACAAACGCTCAGCACAATAAAAGAAACGTTCCATCATGGTAGAAGAATAACGTGAGCTTTCCCCCGTGCCTTTTGTAAATGCCTGTTTGATTTCTTCTCTCTCTGCATGGTTTTCCATTTTTTCAGGTTCAGATACACTGTCATAAAGGACACTTCCGTCCGTGTCGATCCATGTCACCCGATAATCTTTCAAATCCATTCCTGCAAAAAAATCGGCACCTGCATTTTCCACTCCGCGGGCAGCAAGGGTGGTCTGCATATTCAACTGGCTGCGTGTAATATCTGAAAAATAATGATAAAGCACGCCCATAATCAGGGCAACCGATGCCACAAACACGCTGACTCCAACAATTAAAGAAGAACGAAAAATTCGTTTTGTCATTCTCTTACCTCCACTCGATAACCGACTCCGCGGATGGTCTTGATGTAATCACCACAGATACCAAGCTTTGTGCGTAATGTTCCTATATGCACATCTACTGTACGGGTTTCTCCTACATAATCAGAGTTCCATACACTTTGTAACAGTTGTTCTCTGGTAAATACCATCCCCGGATTTTCCAAAAATTTTTTTAATATCTCGATGCCATCTTCCCCCGGGAGCATAATATCAAGCATGATAAGCTGTGGGATTTCTGTTGCCAGTGCATCCCACAGCTTATCTCCATCGACAAATCCTTTTGTTTCAAACCCGGATGCCTGCAGCGTGTACGTCATTAACTCGCGAATCGCACTGTCATCCTCCACACAAAAAATCATGACATCTCTCTTCCTTTCTTATTTCCGGTGATGGAAAAGATAACCCACTCTGCAATATTGACGGCATGATCTCCGATACGTTCATAATATTTGGCAATCATCAGAAGGTCCAGCGCGGATTCCCCGGCTTTTGGATTTGCAGCAATGATATCAAGCAAATCTTTTTTCACATGATTGAAACAATCATCCACAACATCGTCATATTCTATCACGGATTCCGCGAGTGCAATGTCTTTCTTGATATAGGCATCCACACTGTCTGTCACCATTTTTATGGTTGCTTTTTCCATTTCCCGAATCTGAGTATGACTAACTGCCGTAAGCTTATTCATAAAAGAAATGATTTCCGCGATTTCCTCCGCCTGATCTCCGATACGCTCCATATCGGTCACCATTTTTAATGCCGCCGATATCTGACGAAGATCTCGTGCAACCGGCTGCTGCTGCAGCAACAGCTTCATACAAAGCGACTCAATGTCCCGTTCCATCTGGTCAATATCCGTATCGATGGGAACGACCCCGCGTGCTGTCTCTTTATTTCCTTCAGACAATGCTTTGGAAGCAAGCGTGATTGCCTCTTCACACAATGCACCCATGGTGATTAATTCTTTGTTCAGAAGAGCAAGCTGCTCATCAAATCGACTTCTCATCAGCCAAACCTCCCTGTAATATAATCTTCCGTGCGTTTATCCGCCGGCTGTGAAAACAGTTTTTCCGTATCGCCATATTCCACCAGTTCACCCAGCAGGAAAAATGCAGTTTGATCAGAAATTCGCACTGCCTGCTGCATATTGTGAGTGACGATGATAATGGTATATTTCTCCTTCAGCTCTATTGCAAGCTCCTCAATTTTGGATGTGGAAATCGGATCCAGCGCACTGGTCGGCTCATCCATCAGAAGCACTTCCGGCTCCACAGCCAACGCCCTCGCAATACACAGTCGCTGCTGCTGTCCTCCGGAGAGTCCCAGCGCATTTTTCTTCAGCCGGTCCTTTACTTCATCCCAGATAGCAGCATCCCTGAGGGAACGTTCAACAATATCATCCAGTTTTGCACGCCCGGTAATCCCGTGAGTGCGCGGTCCGTAAGCAATGTTGTCATAAATACTCATCGGAAACGGATTCGGTTTCTGGAATACCATGCCGACTTCCTTACGCAGTGCATTGACATCCAATCCCGGGGAAAAGATATCGGTGCCGTTATAACATACCTCTCCCGTGATTTTCACTTCCGGGATTAAATCATTCATACGATTCAATGTTTTTAAAAAAGTCGATTTCCCGCAGCCGGAAGGACCAATCAGGGCGGTGATGCTTTTTTCCGGAATCGTCATATTGATTGTCTTGAGTGCCTGTGAGTTTCCATACCACAGACACAAGTCTTTTACAGTTACAATGTCTTTCATATGCTCCTCCTTTTTTTGAAGTATTTGCCTACCATGGTAGCCATCAGATTGATAATCAAGGTCAATACCATCAGGATTGCGGCGATGGCAAACGCAACATCGAACTCTCCCTGTTCTTTTGCATAAACATACAGTGCCACAGTCAATGTGGCTCCGGCGCTTCCCAGACC
>CALZPS010000171.1 GCA_945827765.1 uncultured Lachnospiraceae bacterium
ACCTTCCATCAAAAACTGTACGATTGTCACGAAAGACGCGACAATCACGATAAATGCCGGCACACGCACAGAATTTGGAATAATCTTACGCAGCATGGAAATCAACATATTGGAAAGAACCAATACTACTGTCGTGGACAATCCCATCCCCATGCCATTGATTGCGGAAGTTGTAACCGCCAGTGTCGGGCACATACCAAGCATCAGTACGAAGGTGGGATTTTCTTTTATTAGTCCGTTATACAGACGTTCAATATATTTATTCATCGACGCCACCTCCTAACACTTCCCGGAAATATACCAATGCACAGTTTACCCCGTTTGTCACGGCATTCGTGGTAATTGTTGCTCCGCTCAGGGCATCGATTTTATCATCTCCGCTCTCACCGCTCTTCGTATAGGAAAACGTGCTGACCTTTTTATCTTGAAACTGATTTTTAAAGTCAGGTTCTTTGGCTTTCATACCCAAACCTGCGGTCTCGCTGATGGACAGCATCTCAATTCCTTTTACTGTCCCGTCATTTAAAATGCCCACCGAAATCTCGATATCACCGCCGTAACCTTCATGAGCCGTCACGGTAACTACATATCCGATGGTAGCTCCGTCCGCGTCTTTTGCCTCTGCCACACCTTTAATATCATCCTCCGTATAGCCGGCACCGTTAAGAATCTGCGCTGCCTCGTCTACGTCGACCGTCATATCCGCAAATGTATCCGCCTCCGCCAGAACCGTCTTGTAGGCCTGCTGTTTGGCCTTTTCCTGCGCTTTTGCAATCGGCTCTTTGGTAATCTCATATACCAATCCTAAAAGGCAGCCGGATACAACCGTAATGATTGTCAGAATTAATGCATTTTTGATAATCTTCTTCATTATTTTTCTCCTCCTTTACCAAATGGTTTTGGAAGAGTAACCTTCTCAATCAACGGAACAAGAAGATTGCTGATGATGATTGCGTAAGATACACCCTCTGCGGAACCGCCGAACAGTCTGAACAGTCCCGTCAGTATACCAAGGCAAACACCATATACAATCTGCCCCTGTTTCGTAATCGGTGAGGTCACATAATCGGTTGCCATAAACCATGCCCCCAGCATCAGGCCACCGCCGCACAGATGCGCTGCGATATACTGCACATCCAACCCATGTCCGCCGAAGAGGACAATAAATATCACAAATGTCAGTAAATAAGTACCGGGAATCCGCAGATCGATAACCCCTGTCCAGAGAAGAATGACTGCACCAATCAAAATGGCAATCACCGAAGTTTCTCCGATTGTACCACTAATATTTCCCACCAGCATTTGCAGTGTGTTCACGGATTCTCCTGCTTTTAATGCAGCCAGCGGAGTTGCCTCTGTCACTGCATCATAGGTAAATGTCGTCATTCTTCCCGTGAAGGAAATCAAAAGAAAACAACGCGCAGCCAAAGCAGGATTCATAAAATTCTGTCCCAGTCCGCCAAAAAGCTGTTTTACAACTAATATGGCAAATATCGAGCCCAGTGCTCCCATCCAGAGCGGAAGGGTCGGCGGCAGATTCAATGCCAGCAAAAGTCCCGTCACAAGTGCACTGCAGTCTTTTATGGTAATTGGTTTGTGCATTGCATGTTCATATATGTATTCTGTCAATACAGCTGAGGCTGTCGTCACAAGGACAAGAAGCCATGCATTTTCATGGCGGAAATTATAAATTCCGAAGAAGGTAGCAGGCAGCAATGCAATGACTACCATCAACATAATATTGCCGGTGGTCACCTTATCCCGGATATGTGGGGAAGATGACACTTTCAATTTGTTACTCACTGTCTCTCACCTCTCTATTTCTTTTTTTTGTTTGCCAGAGCTGTCTTGCGCATAGCACCAATAGCCTGTTTCAACTGCCGCTTTGCCGGACACACATAACTACATGAGCCGCATTCCACACATTCCAGACCATTTTGTTTCACAAACGTCTCCTCGTCGTGACGGTTCGCATAGTCCGCAAGCCGTGACGGAATAATCCGGCTAGGGCAGACAGACACGCAGCGTCCACAGTTGATACATGCAGTCTCCATGCTTTGTGCCACAATATCTTTCTCAAAAGCCAGAATTGCGGAGGAAGTCTTTGTGACCGGTGTATCGGTAGTAATCATGGCAAATCCCATCATCGGACCGCCGGAGATCACTTTCTCCGGTTCTGTTTTGAAACCGCCTGCTGCTTCTATTAATTCCTCGTGGTTAGTGCCCAGAAGGACTTTGAAATTACCCGGATTTTGAATTGCATCGCCACTCACCGTCACTATACGTTCCAACAGTGGCTTGCCTTCGATTACGGCATGGTGGATACCAATCATCGTTTCCACATTGTCCACAATACAACCTGCGTCAGCAGGAAGCATCGAGGAGTTGATGGCCCGCTTTGTGACCGCATAAATCAACTGACGTTCTGCACCCTGAGGATACTTTGTCACCAGCTCACACACTTCCATCCGCGGTTCATCTTTGACAGCCGCCCGTAGTCTGGCAATACAGTCCTTTTTATTATCCTCAACGGCGAACACACCTTTTGCATGTTCAAACAATGACAATACCACCCGCATACCGCTGACCAATTCTTCTGTATTTTCCAACATTCTACGGTAATCGGCAGTGATATAAGGCTCACACTCTGCACAGTTCGCAATGATATAATCAATCTTCTCCGGCTCTTTCGGAGTCAGTTTCACACGAGTCGGGAATCCTGCTCCGCCCATTCCGACAATACCTGCATCACCGATTTTAGTCAAAATCTCGTCACGCGTCATCTCAGACAATGGTTTAACCGGAGGATACTCCACCTCCTGATATTTTCCATCGTTTTCAATCACGATGCAGTCTACGTTGCTGCCGGTCGGATTAAAGTGTTTTTCCAGAGCCTTTACCTGTCCGGATACAGAAGAATAAATCGGTGCAGATACAAAGCCTCCTGCATCGGCTATCTTCTGCCCCTTAAGAACCTGATCCCCTTTTTTGACAGCCGGTACCGCAGGAGCACCGATATGTTGGGAAAGTGGATAAATCAAATCTCCGGAAGGAAAAATCTCCCTGATTGGCTGATCTTTGGCAAGGCTTTTACCGTCATCCGGATGGATACCGCCTTTAAAAGTAAAACGTGCCATTTGTGCTCTCCTTTCTTAAAAAGAAAAGCAGAATCTCTACCGAAAGAAATCCTGCTCCTCGTTGTCAATCCTCAGCAAAAATAATTGCTTTTATTCGTTCACATCAGTTGCCTCTTCCGGCGTTTCCAATACTTTCATGCTAAGACTGATTTTCTTCTCTGCCAGGTTCAAATCTACAATCTTTGCAGTCACTTCCTGACCAACGGAAAGAACATCAGCCGGTTTCTCTACATGAGCTCTGGAAATCTGTGATACATGAAGTAATGCATCAACCCCCGGTTTCAATTCTACAAACGCACCGAAATTTGTCATACGGGCAATTTTACCGGTCACAACAGAACCTACCGCATATTCTTCTGCAGCATTTACCCACGGATTGGTCTCCGGGAACTTGAGGCTCAGAGCAATCTTTGTGTCACGGATATCCTTTACTAAAACTTTCAAAGTCTCGCCGGCTTTAAATACTTTCTTCGGATGCTCTACTCTGCCCCAGGACATCTCGGAAATATGCAGCAGTCCGTCCACGCCGCCCAGATCTATGAATGCACCGAAATCTGTCACATTCTTTACGACACCTTCCACTACGTCGCCGATGTTAAGTTTCTCAAACAGTTCTTTCTGCTTTTCTGCTCTTTCAGCTACCAGAAGCTGTCTTCTGTCTCCGATGATACGGTTTCTTCTCGGATTGAACTCACTGATTACAAATTCAATCTCCTGATCTGCAAATTTGCTCAAATCCTTCTCATAAGAATCTGATACAAGGCTTGCCGGAATAAATACTCTTGCACCTTCCACTTCCACGCCAAGACCACCGCCTAAGATCTGAGTCACGGTAGCTTTGAGAACTTCTTTGTTCTCAAACGCCTCTTTGAGTCTTTCGTTTCCTTTTTCCACTGCAAGACGCTTGTAGGTCAACAGCACCTGACCTTCTCCGTCATTTACCTTCAGTACTTTTACGGTCATCGTATCACCGACCTTCACAGCTGCCGTCAAGTCAACAGACTGATCGTTGGTATACTCATTCTTGGAAATGATACCATCCGCTTTGTATCCGATATTGAGGATAATCTCCTCCGGTTTCACGTCGATGACAGTTCCTTCAACCACCTCACCGTTGTGAATCGTCTTGATAGACTCGTCTAACATCTGTTCAAATGATAATTCTGACATTATTTTGAACCTCCTCAATTATATTATTGGGCGTGGATGCCCCTGCTGTAATACCTACTGTTTCCACGGACCTTAATTGAT
>CALZPS010000172.1 GCA_945827765.1 uncultured Lachnospiraceae bacterium
GATCTAGTACGGTCTCGTGGGCTCGGAGATGTGTATAAGAGACAGCTTCCCAAGCTGGGGAGGCGGGTTCGATTCCCGTCATCTGCTCTGCAAATGAGAAGAGGATGCCTTTTCGGATTAATCATTCGTAAAGAGGGCGTCCTCTTTTTTTACCGATGATCTGCTTTTTCTGTCGTCACTGTAAATAATCTTCTTTTTTCAGGGTGAATACCGAAACTTCGGCGAACCGCCTGATACCCTTTCGGGCAGCCACTGTCTATGCGGCATGATGTGCCTGATTGAACTGCAGAAGTTCAACAGGCTAAGACTGCTTTTATCAGATGCGCATCTCTATTCCGGAATCACGAAAACGTAATGTCCGTAAAAGCAATTTTCAAGATAAGACACTTCTTTTTGAGAAGTGATTCTATTATAATTGTCCCGGTCTCAAAAATCAATCCGGAATATTGCACAAAAAACGCATGGGCGGTTTTCCCATGCGTTTTTCCAACACTCACTCTAACGATTACTCGAGAGACTGTTTCTTGGTTCTTATTACTTTTTCTTCATAACATTCAAAAATGTCATCTACCGATTTTTTCTCCATTTTCGGGCTCACAAGGCTCACAATCGGAACTACGATCAATCCTGCAATCATGGCAATTGCACCTGCGTTGATTGGGGATGCAATATAACCGATAAACATATTAGATACCGTAATCCCCACACCTGTGATAAAGCTTGCCCACACGGCTGCTTTGGTAACGCCTTTCCAGTACAGTCCATACATGAACGGTGCCAGAAATGCTCCTGCAAGAGCTCCCCACGAAATACCCATCAACTGTGCGATGAAGGTCGGCGGATTCAAAGCAATCACGACTAACAGAACGATAAAAAATACAATCAGAACCTGCATCACAACTACCTGTTTCTTTTCGCTCATATTTTTAATCACACGCCCCTATAACAAATCCAGTGTCATTGTAGAGCTGGATGTCAAAACCAGAGAGGACAAAGTAGACATAGATGCTGACAACACCAGCACAACCACGATACCAATCAATATATCCGGCAGCGTGGATAACATATAAGGAATAATGCTGTCGTAAATCACAGCGCCCGTCTCGCTGTTGTAAATCGCCGGATTATCGAACAGTCTTCCGAATCCGCCAAGGAAATAGCAGCCGCCGGAAATTACAACCGCAAACAAAGTTGAGATAATCGTTCCGGTCTGAATGGCTTTCTCATCACGAATTGCATAAAATTTTCCAACCATCTGCGGCAGACCCCAGGTACCAAGAGAAGTCAAAATCACAACTCCCAGCAAATTCAGCGGATCAGGTCCGAAGAACGAAGTAAATGCTCCCGGCTGTCCCTGCGTCACCGCAACATCACTCGGAATCTCTGCCATCGTACGAATGGCCGTAATAAAGCCGCCCTGACCGTTCAAAACTGCCACGATGACCGCTACAATACCGAAGAGCATAATGATTCCCTGAATGAAATCATTAATTGCTGTCGCCATGTATCCGCCAAGGATAACATAAACTGCCGTAAATACCGCCATAACAATGACACACACAGAATAAGAAATATTAAACGCCATCCCGAACAGTCTGGACAATCCATTGTATACGGATGCTGTGTACGGAATCAAGAAAATAAACACAATCAAAGACGCTACAATCTTCAACGCCTCACTGTTGAATCGCTGTCCGAAAAATTCCGGCATCGTCTTCGACTGTAAATGTTGTGTCATAACCTTCGTGCGTCTTCCCAGCACAACCCATGCCAAGAGACTGCCGATAATTGCATTTCCAAGTCCAATCCATGTCGATGCAAGTCCATATTTCCATCCGAACTGTCCTGCATATCCGACAAATACCACCGCTGAAAAATAGGAAGTCCCGTATGCAAACGCCGTCAGCCACGGTCCCACATTTCTACCTCCCAACACAAATCCGTCCACACTGCCGGTATGTCTTCTGGAGTATAATCCCACCCCTACCATGACAGCAAAAAATACAATTAGCAATAAAATTTTCAGTCCCATTCCTCTTTCCTCATTTCTTTTTATTTGCGCGGAAATCATAAACCTCATTTCCTATATACGCATTTGCTTTAATGCGTTGCGCTTTAAACCGTTACGCTTTAAAGCGTTAAATCGAACTAAACATATATTAACACGGGCATTCACCCGTGTCAACATATTTATATTGAGTTTTCGCTAATCGCTAATTGCATTTTGATACGTGGGTTCTCTATATTTTCTAACCTACGGTTCCAAAACTGTCATCTCAATTTCTCCATTATAATTAAAAATTTTTAATGTTTCGTTTGCCGCATAATCCTCCGCGTCCGCTCTTTTCTGTGCCGTCTCCAGCGTAAGACTGCTATCACCGATCATGCAGTTGATGATTGCATTTTTTCGATACAAGTCTTCCAAATCTGTATAAATCATGGTAAGTTGTTTCTTCTCTTTATCTACATAATACTCCTGTGATATCACTGCCTCCAATGTCTCTTTACTTCGCATTCCGCCGCCGACAGTCTGAGTGTATTCCGCTTTATATACCTCACACATCACCCCATCCACCGTTTCTTCTCTGTCTGCTACAAACTTTAGATTTTCTCCATATCCATAAGGATACTCTCTCTTAACAAGCGCTTGTTCTGTTACCTCATCGTTTGTCCGCATGACTAATCTGCCGCCCAATCCTTTTTTCGTATAATAGCATTCCGACCACAAAGTCCCTTCCTGTGGTTCGACTACTTTTACATATTCTTCATAAGGGGAGTCGATTACTTTCCCTTCATACACAACAACAATTTCATCTCCGTTCTCACCTGTAGTCTTTCTTGTCAGTTGATATTCGTAATCGCTTTTATAAAAATCATCTACGATTCCTTCAATTCCCGTATCCCTTTCTGAATTACCACAGCCAGGAATAATGATTGCCGCCAAACATAACATTGCCGTAAATATCTTTTTCATAATAATCTCCCTGTCTCCACATGGTGTTGTCGTCAGGCAACATATCAGATGTGGATCAAACTATAATAAGTTTTTAATCACCGTTATTCAATATCAAGTGGTGTCGGATCGTACTTTGTCTCTGTATCGCTTGGAAGGAAAAAACTATGATACCTGTAAAACAGTGTTTTTATCTCATCCGCACTCAAACCGTCTTTTGAGCAAAAATATGTGACGTCTGTATAGGTAGTGCTATAATTCTCAAAATTTTTTGTTTGGAACCTTATGGGGACTATCATATTCCGGCTGCTATCATCCCAGATAAGATATCCATCGTGCATCATTCCGGTTTGTGAACGCTCCGAACACATTGTAAAATACATATCGTCTACATCAGGAATTTTACTCACATTATGATCTAATTTTAATGTACAAATAGTCTCCCCTGAATGATCATACACTTTTACGCTGCCAAGACAACCATATCCTTCAAATTCGTTTCCATATTGCAAAAGCAGTGGCTTGAAATGGAAAAGACGTACTTTCACAATGATGTCTTCTTCTTTTTCCTCATAATTGTAAACAGAAGTGAAGTCCGCAAAATAAGGATGAGGCAGGGGCGCAGCCAACACAATCAAAACAACAGCACAAAGAATCACATACTTCCACTTTTTCTTCATCCGCTTTCCTCCTGTTACAAGATGTAAGACTCCGCTGATAGCACCCAAACAACTAATAATAGCCGTATTCAAACAATTTTGAATCACTGTTTTAGAATTTGATCTCAACAAATATTTGTTATCTCCACCTTACCATTATACTCAGAAATTTAGCAAGCAAGTATCACTTACATTCGTGTTAAATTTACTTGCGCGCCGTTTTTTTTGCAAAAAGCAAACAAATTTAACATCAATGTAAACAGATACTTGCTTAACATTCTTTTTTCCCATATGTTTTAATAGATGTCAAGGAACAATGGACACAATCCGGATGCTTACATACGGATTGGTGGAACGTAGGTTTTTCATCTCATCGACGAAAACGGAGAAGATTTTACCCGAATCCCTGTACCTCCTTACCAGATGTTGTAATATTATCTTTCTCACATTCAAAGCGGCGTGACAGTTCCATACCCAAAATCAAATACAATATGCCCTAAAATAGCATACATATAATATGCGTTTATCCCCAAGCAAACAAAAATCAATATATCCAGCCATATATTATGTATTTTCCATTTCCTGCTGACAAGAAATGTACCGATACAATACATAATTCCCAACGGCGGAATCCATATTGTAGCAATCACCGCAGCCGCCATCACCGCCAGCTGCTCCTGTGTATAATGAAATTTCTCCCGCAACATCCTCAGTCTATTCCCTAACTGTCTCTTATACACATCTGACGCTGCCGACGATACTCCTTGTGTA
>CALZPS010000173.1 GCA_945827765.1 uncultured Lachnospiraceae bacterium
AGTTCCCGGTTAAAATCATTCAAAAGACTGTCGATTTCCAGCAGCTGTCCGTATAAATTCTCCCCTTCCCTGTCGATACCTGCAACCTCCTGCATCGCATGAATGGCTCTGCTCAGACATTCGCTGGCATTTCCTGACGGATCTTCACTTGTATACTGATGCGTCTGTTCAATACTTTCGCAAAGTCGTTTTCCCTCCGACATTCTATGATATAACTGTTCCAGCTCTTCATCCTCATCCTGCAGAAGCCCGGCTTGTTCTATCTCCTGAATTTCAAATTCTGCAAGAGATATTTCTTTCAGTCGCTCGCGCTCATCCATAGAGCTTGTTTCCAGTTCTTGCTTCAGTTTCGTGTATTTGCGAAACAGATTTGCCGTATTCTGCTTTAATTCATCTACTTCTTCCCCCGCATACAAATCAAGAAAAGCCAGATGATTTTTTCGATGCAGCAAAGTCTGGTGTTCATGCTGACCGTGAATATCAATCAAAAGACTGGCAACGTCCTTCAGCGTTGCCATGGATACATTTTCCCCGTTGATTTTGCTGACACTGCGTCCTTCCATCAATTTTCTGCTCAAAACAATTCTGCCGTCCTCCGGAAAAATATCCATGGCGGCAAGACGCTCCGTGAGATTGTTATCCTCGATCGTGAAGGTAAGCTCCACCAACCCTGATTTTGCCCCGGTCCGCAGCATATCGGCATTATATTTTCCACCCAGAGCCAGATTGACAGAACCGAGCAATATTGATTTTCCGGCGCCGGTTTCTCCGCTCAGTATATTGAGTCCCGGCTGGAAATCCACTTCTATTTCATCAATCAATGCCAGATTTTTCACATGTAAATTTTCTAACATACGTTTCCTCGGTTTCTTTCATGATTGTATTGATTTGCAGTTACTCATTCTCAGGTCTTCGTTGTCTGACGAAACCATGCGGTTACTTTTTGGAAATAATCTTGCGGATTTTTTCCATCACCGCCATCGTCTCTTCCACGCTGCGCACTGCACACATAATTGTATCGTCGCCGGCGATGCACCCCACTACTTCTTTCCACTTCATCGCATCCAGTGCCGCTGCCACTGCCATAGCCATTCCGGACACAGTTTTGATGACCAGTATATTCTGTGCCATATCCATGGAGATATAACCGTCCCTTAAGACACGGATATATTTCTCGCTGATCCCCTCTTCCTCGGATTTCAGAATCACATATTTTTGCCTTTTTCCGTCCACAGACATTTTCATCAGTTTCATATCCCGGATATCTCTCGACACAGTTGCCTGAGTAACCCGAAATCCGGCCTGATTTAGGCGCTCCGCCAATTCCTCCTGCGTCCCGATATCATATTGGTTGATTAACTCTATTATTTTTGCATGGCGGCTGACTTTCATTCATTCAGTTTCCTTTCATCTTTTTTCTCATGATCTTCATAAAGCTTTCTTTATTGAGCTTGAGCAGTCTGGTCGTATTTTGAGCTTTTTGAATGGCAATTCTGTCACCTGTCATCACGGACAACATTTCCGTACCGTCAAAAGTGACACAGGCGTGTTCCGTTCCACGATATCTTCCTTCCCCGATTTCCACCTCGATCGTATCCTCGCCGGAAAGCACGATACTGCTTGCATTCAGCGCGTGAGAACAAATCGGTGTAATGACAAACATACTGGCTGTCGGTTCTATGATTGGTCCGCCCGCGGACAGATTGTAGCCGGTGCTCCCTGTCGGGGTGGAAACGATAATGCCGTCAGCATGATAACTGTTCAGCAGGACGTTATTTACATATACGTTAAAATGAACAATCCGCAGACTGCCTTCTCTGGTCACCACAATATCATTGAGTGCCGTATGTTCTGATACACCGCACACTTTTCCGTTTAGCATCATCCGGTTCTCAATCTCCATATCGTCTTTGAACAGACGGTCCAGCGCATGATGTACCTCGTTCAATTCTACCTCTGCCAGATATCCAAGCGTCCCCATATTGATTCCCAGGAGAGGGATATCCGTACCTGACAACTGACGCGCCGCGCGGATTAATGTTCCGTCTCCTCCAATCACAAGTGCACACTGGATATCTTTGGGAACACTGCCGGGCAGAATATAGCCCTGTTCGTCCTTCTCGGAAATATAGCATACTTTTCCATGCTGTTCGATATACGCTTTGATTTCATTTGTCACCCGATTATCTGTGTCTTTCATCTGATTCGTGATTAAATAAAATACATCCATGCTGCCCGCTCCTACTAAATTTCCTTTTTCTTTCGTTTTCCTATGCTCAATGCGCCAGATTTTCAAACGCCAAATCCACCACCGTATGCAAATCAATACCAATCTGCGGCGGCTGCCCATCTGAACATTTTTTCAAATGAATCAGATATTCGATATTTCCTTCCGGTCCTTTGATTGGAGAATAGTCGATCTCACTGATTTCAAATCCTATGGAATGGGCATATAAAGCCACTTTTTCAATCACTTCATGGTGTACGTCTTTATCCCGCACCACCCCTTTTTTGCCAACCTTTTCTCGTCCTGCCTCGAACTGTGGCTTAATCAGCGCCACGATTTCTCCGTCATCCTTTAAATAGTTACGTATCGGTTCCAACACTTTCGTCAGAGAGATAAACGATACGTCAATGGATGAAAAATCAATCGGCTCTCCCAAATCTTCCGGCACCACATAGCGGATATTCGTCTTTTCCATGCAGATCACACGCTCGTCCTGCCTCAGTTTCCAGTCCAGCTGCCCCCGCCCCACATCAATCGCAAACACTTTCACAGCACCGTTCTGCAGCATACAGTCTGTAAATCCACCGGTGGAGGAACCGACATCCGTACATACTTTTCCCTCCACACTCACGTCAAAGACTGCCAGTGCCTTTTCCAGTTTCAGGCCGCCCCGGCTGACATACGGGAGGGGATTTTGTCTGACTTCTATCTGTACATTCTCTGGAAATGTAGTTCCTGCCTTATCCTCACGCTGTCCATCCACATATACATCACCCGACATGATGACCGCTTTCGCCTTTTCTCTGGATGAAACCAGATTTCGTCTTACCAGTAATATATCCAATCGTTCTTTCATCGTTTTCTTTCATTCAACCTTTCCTGACAGTTTCTGCCAGCGTTCCTTTACCTGTCGGATAATGGACTCTTTTTCCAGACCTGTCTCACGGCGCAGGATTGCTACATTTCCATGTTCCACATATTCATCCGGAATTGCAAAGGATTGCACATCCAACGGCAGCTCCTGCCGCGCCACGTTGCATAATACCTGCTGTCCATAACCGCCTGTCCACACATTTTCCTCGATCGTCACCAAGAGACGATGAGACTTAGCCAGCCGTTTTAACATCTGCTCATCCAGAGGTTTCACAAAACGGGCATTCACAAGGGTACACGGAAATCCATTTTCTTTTAACCCGTCCCGCACTTGCACGGCAAGCTCTGCCATATGTCCTACAAACAGAATCGCGATTTCACTTTCCTCATATAGCATCTCGCTTTTTCCATATTCTATCGGCTCCCGAAAGCTGCGCAGCCCTTCATAGGCTTCCCCGCGTGGATAACGTACTGCCACCGGATATTCAAAATCAACTGCATAGCGCACCATATCTGCCATTTCCCAGCGATTCTTCGGCGAAAGGATCGTCATGTTCGGTATCATCGAAAGATAGGAAAGGTCAAACATCCCCTGATGTGTCTCCCCGTCACTGCCGACCAGTCCGGCGCGGTCTATCATCAATTTAACCGGGAGATTTTGCAGACAGACATCATGTACTGTCTGGTCATATGCTCTCTGCAGGAACGAAGAATACAGTGCCAGCACCGGTTTCATGCCGCCCGCTGCCAGTCCCGCTGCAAAGGTCACCGCATGTTCTTCGGCAATCCCCACGTCGTAAAACCGTTCAGGAAACCGTTTCGCAAAACGGACAAGCCCGGTTCCGTGCGCCATCGCGGCCGTAATCGTCACGACCTTTTCATCCTTTTTTCCGATATCACAGATAACTTTGGAAAAAATATCGGTATAACTGTCTTTTACAGGGGGGTTTTTAAGTTCTCCCGTTTCAATCTCAAACGGTCCGGGGCCGTGGAATCGTGCCGGATTTTCTTCCGCCGGCCTGTAACCCTTCCCCTTTTTTGTCAAAACATGCACCAGCACTGCCCGGTTTAACCTTTTCGCCTCACAAAAGATTTTATAGAGTTTTTTTATATCGTGTCCGTCCACCGGTCCCAGATAGGTCAGACCCATATCCTCAAATAACATTCCCGGCACAATTAGCTGCTTGATGCCGCTTTTTGTCTTTTTTATCTGATATACGATTTTTTCCCCCTTCACCGGAATCCTCTTCAGTGTCTCTTACACCCCCTGTTTCAGCCC
>CALZPS010000174.1 GCA_945827765.1 uncultured Lachnospiraceae bacterium
GGCCCCCGCCAGCCCCACCGCCCTCCGTTTCGGTATGATGACTCCATGTGCTCCCGCCAGATTGGCTGTACGGATGATTGCCCCCAGATTATGCGGATCCTCAATATTATCGAGCAGGATTAAAAACGGGGGTTCTCCCTTTTCTTGCGCCAGCGCCAGCATATCCTCTACATCTGCATAATCATAAGCAGCTGCGTAAGCGATGACCCCTTGATGTTTTCCGGTCACAGACAACTGATTCAGTCGTTCTTTACCGACAAAATTCAGGATCATATCTTGTTTTCCGGCCTCTCTTATGATGGTGCGCACCGGGCCATCCTGACAGCCGTCCAGCACAAACAGCTTATCAATCGCTTTTCCGGAGCGCAATGCCTCCAAAACGGCATTACGACCCTCAATGACTAAAGTATGCTCCCTGCTGTCCTTCTCATTTTCCTGATATCCCTGCATCGTTTCTTCGCTCCTTACTTTGTCCCTTCATCCACATTCCCATTTTGTCTTAAACATTCGAGCCCGAGACTCACCAGCTTTGTCAGACGTTCATACTTTTTTTCCAGATAAAGATATCCGATTAAGGCCTCAAAACCGGTCGCCCGGCGGTAGTCTGTGATTGTCTGATTCTTTGCCGGACTGACCGACTTTGCATTTCTTCCTCTGCGGTATACCGCGTGTTCTTCCTCCGTCAGATGCGGCTGTATCGACCGCATCATCAATGACTGTGCACAGGCCTGTACATAATGGCTTGTCTCCTCATGCATCTTTTGCACTTGCTTATTTCCCTCATTCACAATCATACTTTTGATTATCAAATCGTACACCGTATCTCCGATATATGCGAGCACAAGAGGCGAATATGCACGGACATCCACCTCTTTGAAATGCAGCATTTTCTCAAAACAATCCCGGAATTCAAATCTTACGCTCTCTTCCATTTTACACCTTCTCTGGTATCTTCCAAAACAATTCCTTTTTCCAGAAGTTCGGCGCGAATTTCATCCGCTCTGGCAAAATTACGTTCTTTTCTGGCCGCCTGTCTCTGAGCAATCAACTCCTCGATATCGGCATCCAGAAGTTCCTCCTTCTTCTCCACAATGATCCCCAGAACGTCCGTCAGTTTTACAAGCAGCTCATACAGTTTCTGTAAGTACTCCTCAGAGCTTTCTCCGCTTGCAGTAGTGTTTGCATATTTGACGAGTTCAAAGACTGCGGAGATGGCATCTGCCGTATTGAAGTCGTCATCCATGGCTCTCTCAAACGTATCCACAAACTCCTGTGTTTTTGCAAATGTTTCTTTCTCGGTCTCGCTCATCTGTGTGGTCTTCGTTGTTCCCATCAGAAATTTCAGATTCTGTGCGGCAGTCACAATTCTCTCCAGACCATTCTTTGCCGCCTCCATCAGCTCCGCGCTAAAGTTGAGCGGGCTTCTGTAATGCGCACTGAGCATAAAGAACCGCAGAATCTGCAAATCATATTTCTCACTAATTTCACGCACGGTAAAGAAATTGCCGAGTGATTTTGACATTTTCTTGTTATCAATATTCAAAAATGCATTGTGCAGCCAATATTTTGAAAACCCTTTGCCATTGGCCGCCTCGCTCTGAGCGATTTCATTTTCATGATGTGGAAATACAAGATCCTCTCCGCCCGCATGGATGTCAATCTGCTCGCCGAGATATTTTTTTGACATCTCCGAACACTCAATATGCCATCCCGGACGGCCTTCACTCCACGGAGATTTCCACGCGGGTTCTCCTTCTTTTTTCGGTTTCCAGAGCACGAAATCCAGAGGATCTTCTTTTTCATCCGCACCACTCACCAGCAGGGAACGATTTCCGGATCGCAGGTCATCAAGATTTTTGTGGGACAATTTGCCGTACTCTTTAAACTGTCTGGTGCGATAATAAACCGTACCGTTTTTTTCATAGGCAAACCCTTTTTCAATCAATGTCTGAATCATTGCTATCATCCCGCCTATTTCTTCTGTTGCCAGCGGATTTTTGGTGGCAGGCTTGACATTCATTCCCTCCATATCTTTCTTGCATTCCTCGATATAGCGCTTGGAAATCTCATCGGCACTCACACCTTCCTCGTTCGCCTTTTTGATGATTTTGTCATCCACATCCGTGAAATTAGACACAAAATTCACATCATACCCTTTGTATTCAAAATATCTGCGCACCGTATCAAATACAATCATCGGGCGGGCATTCCCGATATGAATATAATTGTAGACCGTCGGTCCGCACACATACATCTTTACCTTTCCTTCCTCCAGCGGGACAAATTCTTCTTTCGTTTTTGACATTGTATTATACAGTTTCATGATTATGATTCTCCTTTCTTCTCACAGGCTATTTTCGAGCTCTCCGTCAGTTCCTTCAAACGTTTTTCCATTTCCAAAAGCTCGCCATGCAGCCTGATATTATCATTTTGTAATTCTTTGATATCCTGCAGTACCGGATCGGGCAGATGAATCTGATCCATATCTGTGCGGGGTATCTTTTTCTCTCCCATGCGCACGATACGACCCGGCACACCGACAACCGTACAATTCGGCGGAACCTCCTCGAGTACAACCGATCCCGCTCCGATTTTGGAATTTTCCCCGATGGTAAAAGATCCAAGAATCTTTGCTCCTGCACTGACCATCACATTGTCCTGCAGCGTCGGATGTCGTTTACCCTGCTCTTTGCCTGTACCGCCAAGTGTCACCCCCTGATAGAGCGTCACATTATTTCCCAGAACTGCGGTCTCTCCGATAATGACACCGCTTCCGTGGTCAATAAATAATCCTTTCCCGATTGTCGCCCCCGGATGAATTTCTATTCCTGTCTTTCGCACTGCCCGCTGGGAAATCCATCTCGCCAGAAAATAGTGCTTTTTCATATATAATTTATGCGCAATCCGGTAATGTAAGATTACTTTAAAACTAGGGTAAAGCAGCACTTCCATATTCGATTTGATTGCCGGGTCACGCTCACGCACGACCTGAATTTCATCTTTTATATAAGATATGATTCCCATGTACAGACTCTCCTCTTCTCATAAATGAAAAAACCTTATTTACTATACGATTTCATTCAAAAACACACCGCTTAGCGGCTGTAGTTTTGCCAGCTCTTCCTTTAAATGGGGACTCATGATTACTCCGTCCTCATGTTCTATATCTGCGATTGTCCGCGAGCCAAACAACAAGCATGTCAACGCCGCGATCGGCAGCACTCCTTCCGAATCCTCGGTTTCCTGCACGTGAACTTTGCTGTCATCTCCGGCTGCGCTGCTGATGCGCCAGATACGATTGTTCTGCAATAGAAATGTATCCAGCACGGCAAAGGAACAATTCAAAGTGCATCCTTCTTTTACCCTCATCGCCGCCAGTATACTTTCGGGATGCAGCACCCTCGCCATGATTAATGGTGTCGGTTTGCTGTCCGGTTGGTTTGCCGCATATAGTTTTACAGTTTTCTGTCCGTCTCCCGCCAGTTCCCTTACTGCCTTTTGAAAGCAGGTTTCATATTCCGGCAAATAAAGAGGTTCCAACACTTCTGTATCGCCCTCCCGAGAATACAAAAAACTGCCAACTATTCTGCCCTGTGCCCGCAAAATACGAATCCCGCCGTTCTCACTCTGCTGCTCCAAAATCTGTCTCTGATAATATTGCTCATCACGAACTGTATACACTTGCCATCTTCCGACAGACTGTGTTTCAAAAAAGTCTGCCAACTCTCCGGCATCCCCTAATGTGGCGTCCATGCACGTCACTGTATCCGCTGCACGCAGCATTTCCGACGAATGTATCAGCTCTGCCTGAACCGGATTTTTCGCCGTCTCTATCGTTTCTGTATGTTCCAGAATACGCAGCATGCTCTGTTCTTGTGCATACACAAACTGAAAATCATATGGAGTATAGATTTCTTCTGCGGCAGGCATCAAAAAGGTAAACCACTCTCTCCGCCGGTACATTTCCTCCATCGCCTGCAGCAAAAGCCTTCTCATGTATCCGCGTCCGCGGTATTCCTCCTTTGTAGCCACCCCGACAATATAGTGTGCCTGAAACCTTTCTTTCTCCACCTGCAGCCGATAAGGGTTTAAGTGTAGCATGGAACGAGTTTCACCGTCCTCATCTATCACATAAATTTCATTATCCCTGGTCTTCAGAAAATAATAGTAGTCCAGGAATGTTTTCGTATCCTCTGAAAACACTTCCTCCCACAATGACCTTGTCCTGCCGTGCTCCGACACGTCCAGTTTTCTTTGTTCCATCGTTTATCCC
>CALZPS010000175.1 GCA_945827765.1 uncultured Lachnospiraceae bacterium
CTGCCTCTTCCACCGTCATATCCAGCACGTCATAGATATTCTTTCCTTTGTATCGTACTTCCAGTGTCTCCCGATTATAACGTTTGCCTCCGCATACCTCACATGGCACATAGACATCCGGCAGGAAGTGCATCTCTATCTTGATTATACCATCGCCCGAACACGCCTCGCAACGTCCGCCTTTGACATTAAAACTAAATCTTCCCTTCTTATATCCCTTTGCCTTGGCGTCGGGTGTTGCCGCAAATAAATCCCGAATCAAATCAAATACTCCGGTATACGTCGCCGGATTGGAGCGCGGGGTGCGCCCTATCGGGGACTGGTCGATGTCAATCACCTTATCCAGATTTTCAATTCCTTCGATACGCTTATGCTTGCCCGGAATGGTTCTGGCATGATTCAGTTCCTTGGCAAGTTTTTTGTACAGGATCTCATTTACCAGAGAACTCTTTCCAGAGCCTGATACACCGGTCACACAAGTCATCACGCCCAGAGGGAATTCCACGTCAATATTTTTCAGGTTATTCTCCTGCGCGCCTACCACTTTCAGCCATCCTGCTGGCGCCTTCCGTATCTTTGGTACCGGAATCTTTTTGCGTCCGCTCAGATAATCTCCGGTAATAGATTCCTTACAAGCCATGATTTCCTGTGCTGTTCCCACCGCTACCACCTGACCGCCGTGAGAGCCTGCGCCCGGTCCAATATCCACCACACAGTCTGCTGCCAGCATCGTATCCTCGTCATGTTCTACTACGATCAAGGAATTACCCAGATCCCGCAGACGTTTCAATGTCGCCAAAAGCTTATCGTTATCCCGCTGGTGCAGACCGATACTTGGTTCATCCAGAATATAAGCCACCCCAACCAGACCGGATCCTATCTGCGTTGCCAGACGGATACGCTGCGCCTCACCGCCGGACAGGGAACCGGTTGCCCTCGCCAGCGTCAGATAATCCAGTCCCACATCCATCAGGAACCGGATGCGCGCCCGGATTTCTTTCAAAATCTGGTCGCCAATCAAATGCTGTGTCCTGGTCAATTCCAGTTCCTGCATAAAAACCTGAAGTTTGTCAATGGACAGCTCCGTAGCCTCAGCAATATTTTTTCCGCCTACGGTCACGGCCAATGCCCCTTCTTTCAGACGCTGTCCTTTACAGACAGAACAGGGGGTGATGTTCATAAATGATTCATATTCTGCTTTGCTCGACTCAGAATGCGTCTCCCGATAGCGGCGCTCTACATTGCGTAACAGCCCTTCAAATGCCACATCATATACCCCTTCGCCCCGCTGTCCTTTGTAATGTACTTTTATAGATTTTCCTTCCGTTCCGTAAATCAGCACATCATGAATCTCTTTGGGATATTTTTCAAACGGGGTATCCAAATCAAACCCATATTCTTCGCATAATGCCCTCAAAATTGCGTTGGTAAAGCTTCCTTTTTCTGCACAGGACTGCCACCCCATGACAGCGATTGCACCTTCATTGATGGATAAGGAAGTGTCCGGAATCATCAGTTCCTCCGAAAACTCCATCTTATATCCCAACCCAAAACAGGCAGGACAAGCTCCGAACGGATTATTGAAAGAAAAGCTGCGCGGTTCAATCTCCTCGATGCTGATACCGCAGTCCGGACAAGAAAAGCTCTGGCTGAAATTCATAGGTTCGCCGCCTATAATATCAACTACCAGCAGACCTTCCACCAGATTTAGCACGCTTTCTACGGAATCTGTCAGACGGCGCTCCACACCCGGTTTGATGATCAACCGGTCAACAATAATCTCTATCGTATGCTTAAAATTTTTATCCAGCACGATTTCTTCTGACAACTCATAAAGATTCCCATCCACCCGGACTCTCACGTAACCGCTCCGCTTCGCTCTCTCCAAAAGCTTGGCATGTGTGCCTTTCTTTCCCCTTACCACCGGTGCAAGCAATTGGATGCGGGTACCTTCCGGCAGAGACATAATCTGATCTGTCATCTCGTCAACCGTCTGTTTCTTTATCTCTTTGCCGCATTTCGGACAATGCGGAATACCGATTCTGGCATACAGCAGACGGAAATAATCATAGATTTCCGTCACAGTTCCCACCGTTGAACGTGGATTGTGATTCGTCGATTTCTGATCGATGGAAATCGCCGGGGACAGTCCCTCAATGCTCTCCACATTCGGTTTTTCCATCTGACCAAGGAACTGGCGGGCATAAGAAGACAGTGACTCCATATACCTGCGCTGTCCCTCTGCATAAATTGTGTCAAAAGCAAGCGACGACTTACCCGAACCACTCAATCCTGTCAACACGACCAGCTCGTTTCTCGGAATATCCACATCAATATTTTTCAGATTATTCTCATTTGCGCCTCTTATCTTGATATATTGTCTGGCATCCATTTTTGTGCCCATTTCTGTTTCTCCTTCACTCTAAGTCATTTAAAAATCTTTTTACCTCAATCAACTTGTCACGCAGTTGGGCTGCTGACTCAAAATTCAATTCCGCTGCCGCCTTCTTCATCTTTTTCGTCAATTCTTTCGCCACTTTTTCCAGTTCTTCACGGCTCATGGATTCAAAATCTTTTTCAAGCTGCATCTCCTCCGCATCCACTTTCTTGGAAATACTGATTAAATCCCTGACTGCTTTCTTGATGGTCTGAGGCGTGATGCCGTGCTCTTCGTTGTACTTCATCTGAATCTTCCTGCGGCGCTCTGTCTCATCCATCGCCTTGCGCATGGAATCAGTTACCGTATCGGCATACATAATCACATGTCCGTCAACATTACGCGCGGCACGCCCGATTGTCTGTATCAGGGAAGTCTCTGAGCGTAAGAACCCTTCCTTGTCTGCATCCAAAATCGCAATCAACGTAATCTCCGGAATGTCCAGACCTTCCCTGAGCAGATTAATTCCTACCAGCACATCAAATACATCCATACGCATATCCCGGATAATCTCTGTCCGCTCCAGTGTATCAATATCTGAATGCAGATATTTTACCCGTATGCCAACTTCCCGCATATAATCGGTCAAATCCTCTGCCATCCGTTTCGTCAATGTCGTAACCAGAATCTTATTTTTCTTGGCGATTTCTTTGTTGATTTCTCCAATAAGGTCATCCACCTGCCCTTCTACCGGGCGCACCTCCACCTGCGGGTCTAACAATCCCGTCGGGCGAATCACTTGTTCAGCACGCAAAAGCTCATGCTCCGCCTCATATTTGCCCGGAGTCGCAGACACAAACAAGACCTGATTTATTTTACTTTCAAATTCCTCAAAATTCAAGGGGCGGTTATCTTTTGCCGACGGCAGACGAAACCCATAATCTACCAGCGTCGATTTTCGCGACTGGTCTCCATTGAACATACCGCCCACCTGTGGTATCGTCATGTGTGACTCGTCAATCATCATGATGAAATCATCCGGAAAATAATCAATCAACGTGTATGGAGCCTGCCCCGGAGCCAGGCCCGCCAGATGCCGGGAATAATTCTCAATACCGGAACAAAATCCAGTCTCCTTAAGCATCTCAATATCAAAATTAGTTCGCTCCGCAATACGCTGTGCCTCTATCAGCTTGTCCTCTCGCTTAAACTCCCTGACTCGTTCTTCCAATTCTGCCTCGATTTCCACAATCGCCCTTTTCATATTTTCTTTATCCACCACATAATGAGATGCCGGGAAAATCGCCGCATGTTTCAGTTCATCTTTCATTTCCCCTGTAAGGATATCAATCTCCGTGATGCGATCTATCTCATCACCGAAAAACTCAACACGTATCGCCGTATCCTCCATATCTGCCGGAATCACCTCCAGAACATCGCCGCGCACCCGAAATGTACCCCGGTGGAAATCCATATCATTACGGTCATATTGAATATCCACAAGCCTCCGCATCAATTCATCCCGATCCTTTACCATCCCCGGACGCAGAGAAATCACCATATTCTGGTAGTCTACCGGACTTCCCAGACCATAGATACAGGACACGCTGGCCACGATAATGACATCCCGCCGCTCAGTCAGTGCCATCGTGGCGGAAAGCCGCAGCTTATCTATCTCATCATTGATGGAAGAGTCCTTGGCAATATAGGTATCTGTGGAAGGGACATAGGCCTCCGGCTGGTAATAGTCATAGTAGGACACAAAATACTCCACTGCATTGTTCGGGAAGAATTCCTTGAATTCCCCGTAGAGCTGTGCTGCAAGGGTTTTATTGTGAGCGATTATGAGTGTTGGTTTAT
>CALZPS010000176.1 GCA_945827765.1 uncultured Lachnospiraceae bacterium
TGTTTTTACTGTGAAAAACAAAGGTGCGGTTCGTAAGATAGGCAAAGCATACTGACAACAACCATGCTATACAAGTAGAGACAAATGTTGACCGTTTCCAGACATTGTCACAGCACCAGAACGAAACCAGATTGACCACGGTCGTTCCCGCTCCGCAAACCAGATACCAAAAGATTTCCCTGTATTTCACCTCATATTTTCTCAAGGTATTTTCATAAAAATTTTTCCACATATTACTCAGCCCCCTTTTTCTTATTTTTTAGTGTAGCCTGATATTCTTTGATTAATACCAATGTAAATCTTAAACGAATCTTATTTTTTTCTTAACGGTCTGGCATCCATATAGTTTCCTATATGACAAGTCGCCGCGTTGCTTATGCTGCGCAAAAAGTGAATGATGTGGATGAGCCCATAATAAAAATCGGGTGCTCTATGAAAAAGAAAATCATAGAGCACCCGATTTCTATCTCTGTACAAATGAGCACAGCGTCAAAAGATATACAGCACCACTGGGCAATGGTCGGAACCCATCACATCCGTCAGTATTTCGGCATCCTTGAGTCTGTCTTTCAGGCTTTCCGACACGCAGAAATAATCAATACGCCATCCTGCATTTTTCTCCCGTGCTTTGAACCGATAAGACCACCAGGAGTAAATGCCCTCCTGCTCAGGATAAAAATAACGGAACGTATCAATGAACCCGGCATTTAGGAGTTCCGTAAATTTGCCGCGCTCCTCATCCGTAAATCCGGCATTCCTGCGATTACTCTTCGGATTCTTCAAATCAATCTCCTGATGCGCCACATTCATGTCTCCGGTCACGATTACCGGCTTTGTCTTCTCAAGCTGCTTTAAATAGGAACGAAAATCATCTTCCCACTTCATGCGGTAATCCAGTCTTTTGAGTCCGTCCTGAGAATTCGGCGTGTATACCGTCACAAAATAAAACTCATCAAATTCGCAGGTGATTACCCGCCCTTCCTGATCATGTTCCTCGATACCGATTCCATAGCTGACACTTATGGGTTCTTTTTTGGAAAATACCGCCGTGCCGGAATATCCTTTTTTTACGGCATAATTCCAGTACTGATAATATCCGTCCAGTTCCAATTCAAGCTGCCCCGCCTGCATCTTTGTCTCCTGCAGGCAGAAGATATCAGCATCTATTTCCCGAAAAGCATCCAAAAAGCCCTTCTGTACACAGGCACGGAGCCCGTTTACATTCCATGACACAAGTTTCATTTACTATTCTCTCCTGTTTCTTCTTGATTCACTGTCATTTCGTTTCATTAATCTCAATAATGCACCGCTCAAATGCATTAACCACCTGCGTTTCCTCATATTGGTCATATCGTTTTTGTCTCATGCTGTAACTTAAATGCATATGCCCGTGCAGGAAATATTTTGGTTTATATTTCTCCATCAGAAAACGGAATACCGTAAATCCCTGATGCGGCAAATCCATCCCATCATTGAGCTGGTACGCCGGAGCGTGGGTGACCAATATATCAAATCCCTTATTGCGCCACAATTTCCACCAGAGCTTGCGCACGCGGCGGTTCATCTGGGAATTCGTATACTGGTGATTTCCCGGGCGGTAGCGCATGGAACCACCAAGCCCCAGAATCCGCACTCCTTTGTACACGAATATATCATCTTCGATACAGATACAGCCCTCAGGCGGTTTTATTTCATATTTTTCGTCGTGATTGCCATGCACATACAAAACCGGGACATTGGACAATGTCACCAGAAACATCAGATAATCCGGATTCAAATCACCGCACGATATAATCAAATCAATATCTTTTAGTTTTCCGGGCTCATAAAAATCCCACAGATATCGGGATTCCTCGTCCGCAATCGCCAGTATTCTCATCCGATGACCGCCCTTTCTATTGCACCCTGCTGCTCCACAACTGATTCTGCCTGTGGAATCAGACTCTTCTTCTCAGGAATACTGCCAATCACATTTTCCGCCAGCCAATCCATTTTCACAATCTCATCCGGCGTCAAATCTCTGTGCGGGTCACCCTGCACGATTCCGTTCTGCGAGTACAATATGCCGGAAAATGGATTGAATTCTCCTCTGCGAATCACGTCTTTCAAAAGATTCACCAGTCGCTTTGTCCCTATGGGCAGGTTTTTGGAACATATTATATCAATAACATCTGCCGACATTCCCCACCAATAATTGATTGCCTTATTATTGCCCGGAGTGACATCATATTTCCATGTACCGTCTATCACCGTGCGTATGAGCTGTTCATAAAAATGCCCCCAATGCAGCAGCGGCATGGCGATATTTCTCGTATATTCCCCATCCATCTGATAAATGCCAAAATATCGGGAGCATTCTTCCGGGATCACCATATCCCGCCCGGAAATACAGTCCACGCCCAGACGGCGGATATTTTCATTAAAGTCCTGATTTTTCAGCGAGCTCCATTCCAGATACACCTGTGCCCGCGGATTGGTGATTTTCGCTCCCAGAGCAAACGCATTGATATTCGCAATAGAGCCATATATCGGATAGTCTGCCACATAAGCCAGCTTTCCATGCTCTGCCATCGCCCCGGCAATGGCTCCCATCAGAAATTTTGCTTCATGCATCCGGGCATAGTAGGTGCGGATATAACGATGTGAGGTGTTCAGTGAACAATTCAAGATGCACACCTCCGGGTTGGCAATGGCCGCTTTTACACTCGCCTGCGCAAAGGACGGAGTAGTGGTAAAAATCAGGTTGCATCCACTGTCAATCGCCTTCTGCAGCACTTCTTCAATATTTTCCTGTGTCGTATCTTCGTAGCACACAGTACTCACTTCATCCGGGAATGTATCTTCCAGATGCTGTCTTCCCAGCTCATGCGAATAGGTCCATGCCGAGGACATCGGTGTCTTCGCATAAACAAAAGCTATTTTCAAATGAGAGACATTGGACTGCAAAAGGCGCCCCAGCAATGGTTTCTTCACCTGCACCGGATGCATCCTCAGCTCCACGCTGTCCTTCTCATTCAGCAGCGCGATTTCCTCCCAGAAAGATTCAACCAGTTCTTTCAATTGCGCCGTGGTCATCCCTTCCACTTCGTGATATCCATACATTTCAATCAATGCAAGAAATGCATCCCCGGCGGGTATGGACAACTCATCGCCGCCCTTTGCTTTATATTCTGCAATAAAGCGGGCATAAATAGCGCTGAAGGTCAGTTTCTCTTCCCGATTCCACAGCTCGCCCGGTTTCTTTCCCACCAACTCCTGAATCTTCGGGAAACTGCCGAGCTTAGAAAACCAGATATAGTTGATCTCGGAACATCTGTAAAAATCAAGGAATTCATAATATATCTTGTTTTCCGGTTCCTCCGTCCGTTTAGGAATGACACGAATCACATTTCCCGGAATCATCACCGCTCCGAAATACTTCATCACGCTGACCCGTTTATTTCCTTCTAATACATAAAATTTATTCATATACTCATAAGCCTTAATCGGCTCATGGATTCCTTCTTTCAAATGGCTTGTACTAAGACTGCTCCATTTGTCAGCAAACTCTGTGTTATCCTTCAAAATCGGCATAAAATTTGCCGCGAAGGAATTGCTCCTGCCGCCGGTCTTGGTACCGATAATCTGAGAAATCGGTATCTGTACCAGTCCCAGAGACACCTCTGAATACTCATGGTTCTCCGGCAATATCTCATCCAGGACCTCCAATGTGGCACGCTCTCCCGCCATCATCCGCGTCTGGTAATTTTTCTTTCCTATTTTATAAGCTGCTTTATAATCTTCTATTGACATTTTCTTACTCCTTCCCTGTATAACAAACTTCCATCAGACACAACCCACTCGCCGGAGCCAAAAATCCGCTTTCACTGCGCACCCCTGATTCCAGCACTTCTTTCACACTCTCCGGTGTGCGCGCTCCCGTGCCGGCCTCCAATAACGTCCCTGTAAGGATGCGCACCATATGATACATAAATCCGCTGCCCCGATAGCTGATGTGAATCTTTGTCCCATCCGCCGTAATCTTGATTTCATCAATCCGCCTCACCGTGGATTTATCATCCACCCTATCTGTAAAACCTGCAAAATCATGCGTGCCCAACAGATAATCCGCTGCCTGCCGCATCTTTTGCAAATCCAGTTTCTGCGGATAATGAAAGGTATATTTTCTGGCGAACACATCTGCTTTCTCCGCTGTGTCTATCACATATTCATAACATTT
>CALZPS010000177.1 GCA_945827765.1 uncultured Lachnospiraceae bacterium
CATCCAGATCTGCAATATCTGTCTGCTTATTGTCAATCAGCGTCATGACCTCGACTTTCTTTTCCTCATAGGTTGCTTCCTTTTCCTGCAGTTCCTGTTGATCTGTTTCCAGCTGTGCCTTTTTGTCTTTGACCTCCTGTACGGCATTCTGATATACTTTCAGCTGCTCCCGGTCATATGTATGTATCTTCTGCACATACTCCGCTTTGGTCAGTGCCTCAGAAAAACTGCCTGCCGAGAAGAATGATTCTACTGCTGAAGTATCGCCTTCCTCATACATACATTTGATACGTTTGAGCAATGCCTCATACTGTCTCTCTTCTTCTTCCTCTGCCTCTGCCAGATCAATCTCTGTCTGCTCAATCTCCTGCTGTTTTTCTACCAACTGCATCTCCAAATCACTGATTGTCATCAGTAAGCTGTTCAGTTCCGTCTGTAGATTATTTAATTCTGTCTCCGCAGCTGCTTTCTGTCCCTCAAGTTCATCCACTCTGTCATCTTCCGGCGCCGCTATAACCGGAGTCACAGCCAATGCGCATACCATGACAAGTGCAGTCAATGTCCGCTGTACTTTTTTTAATTTCATCCTTTCACCTTTCCCTGTTAATTCTTATTTATGTCCCCACATATAGTGTTATCATACACGACTTGACCACATTTTTCAACCTTTTTGATGAAAGAAAGCTAAATAATTCATAATTTCGTAAAAAATACTTCCAAATTTTGTAATATTTTCATTTTGTCATGTGCCGGGCAACTCACTGCACCGACAGATTGGTATAACCCATCAAGCTCATATCCACTTGCTGAGCTGCCTCGCGCCCTTCCCGGATAGCCCACACGACCAGTGACTGTCCCCGGTGCATATCGCCTGCGACAAATACATTTTTCACATTTGTCTCATATTGCCCGGAATCAGTCTTTACATTTGTGCGCTCATTGACATCCACGTGAAATCCTTGTGTCACATAATCCTGACTTCCGAGGAACCCGGCGGCAATCAATACCAGATCCACATCCACCGTGTACTCGCTGCCCGCGATTTCTGCCATATACATTCTGCCGCTCTTCTCGTCCTTCTTAGATTCCAGTTTTATCAACTTCGCCTTGCACACCGCGCCGTCTTTATCTTTTATAAACTCTTTGACTGTCGTCTGATATACCCGCGGGTCATGACCGAACAAGGCGATCGCCTCCTGCTGTCCATAATCCGTCTTGCAGATACGAGGCCACTCCGGCCACGGGTTATTCTCTGCTCTGCAGTCCGGTGCTTTTGGCATCATTTCCAACTGCAGAACCGATTTTGCTCCGTGACGGATTGCCGTACCGACACAGTCATTTCCGGTATCACCACCGCCGATGACCATTACATTTTTTCCTTTGGCGGAAATGTATGTGCCGTCTTTTAAGTTCATATCATTTGCCCACAGTGCCTTTGTCGTGGACTTAAGGAAGTCCACCGCAAAATAAATCCCTTTCGCATCTCTTCCCGGTACTTTGATATCCCTTGGATTGGATGCCCCGCAGGCCAGAATCACTCTGTCATAATCCTTCATAATAGAAGAAACCTTCACATCTTTTGCGACATCACAGCCGGTCTTAAATATGACTCCTTCTTCTTCCATGATTTTCACCTTGCGGTCAATAATTTGCTTTTCCAGTTTCATGTTTGGAATACCATAGCGGAGCAGACCGCCTACTTTATCCTCGCGCTCATAAACCGTCACCGAATGTCCTCTGCGGTTTAACAAATCTGCAGCCGCCAGACCGGACGGACCTGAACCTATGACCGCCACCTTCTTCCCTGTCCTCACCTTGGGCGGGCAGGCAGCGGCATAGCCCTTCTCATATGCATTCTCGATAATGCCGTACTCATTTGCTTTCGTGGATACCGGCTCGTCATGCAGTCCGCAGGTGCATGCATTTTCGCACAATGCCGGACACACGCGGGAGGTAAATTCCGGGAAATTGTTCGTCTTTACCAAACGATAATATGCCTCTTCCCAGTTGCCATTATAAATCAAATCATTCCATTCCGGCACCAGATTGTGCAGCGGACATCCGCTCGCCATACCGTTTAACATCTGTCCCGACTGGCAGAACGGTACTCCGCATGCCATACATCTTGCTCCCTGTATTTCCTGCTCTTCTTTGGAGAGGGGCGTATGAAATTCGCGGAAATGTTTGATTCTGCTCATTGGTTCTTCCGCCGTCTTATCCTGTCTTTTATAATCCATAAATCCTGTTGGTTTTCCCACGTTCCTCGCCTCCTATCTTCCGTTTTTGATTTTGTTAAATGCTTCGATTTTTGCCTCTTCGCTGTTTAATCCCTTTTCTTCCATCAGCAGAATGGCCGTCATCATCTTCTCATAATCTTCCGGAATGACTTTCTTAAATTTAGGAAGATATTCCATGAAATCATCCAAAATCTGTTTCGCACTCTCCGAGCCGGTGCATTCCACATGTTCTTCCAGCATCTTCTTCAATTCCAACACATCATATTTATCCGTGACACGTTCAATATTGACCAGGGATTTATTCACTTTTTTGTAAAGGTCATTTTCTATGTCCAGCACGTAAGCAATACCACCGCTCATTCCTGCCGCAAAGTTCTTGCCGACTTTACCGATAATGACTACGCAGCCGCCGGTCATATATTCACAGCCATGGTCGCCCACGCCTTCAACAACCGCCTTTGCACCGGAATTACGCACGCAGAAACGTTCGCCTGCCACACCATTGATAAATGCTTTTCCGCTGGTAGCGCCATAGAGAGCGACATTGCCGATGATGATATTTTCATCCGCCTTAAACGGAACTTCCTTCGGCGGACGGACGATCAATTTACCTCCTGAGAGTCCTTTACCGAAATAGTCGTTACTGTCTCCCGTCAAATCCAGTGTGAGTCCACCCGGGATAAACGCTCCAAAGCTCTGACCTCCTGCTCCCGTACAGTTCACCACATAGGTGTCCTCGGGAAGTCCTTCCGGATAGCGTCTGGTAATTTCCGCTCCGAATATTGTACCAAAGGTACGGTCTGTGTTGCCGACTGTCACCTCGATTTTTGCCGGCTGTTTTTTCTCCAATGCAGGAAGCAGCTTTGCAGTCAGAACTTTTTCGTCCAATGTCTTCTCCAGTTCAAAATCGAACACTTTCTCCGGATTGAACTTGGTACCTTTTTTCTCGTGAGAATGTGGATTGTACAAAATCATATTCAAATCCAACGTCGCTGCCCGCTCCGAAGTCGGCACCTCTTTCACACGCAGCAGATCGGTCCTTCCTACCAGTTCATCCACTGAACGCACTCCCAGTTTTGCCATATACTCGCGCAATTCTTCAGCGATAAAACGCATGAAGTTCATCACGTATTCCGGCTTGCCGGCAAAACGTTTGCGCAGTTCCGGATTCTGGGTTGCCACGCCGACCGGACAGGTATCCAGGTTGCACACACGCATCATCACACAGCCCATCGTCACCAGCGGAGCTGTCGCAAATCCAAATTCCTCAGCACCCAGAGCCGCAGCAATCGCCACGTCACGTCCGCTCATCAGCTTACCGTCCGTCTCAATACGCACACGTTCTCGAAGTCCGTTGGCAATCAATGTCTGATGGGTCTCCGCCAGACCAAGCTCCCACGGCAGACCTGCATTCTGAATGGAACTCCTCGGTGCCGCCCCGGTACCGCCGTCATATCCTGATATCAGGATTACTCCGGCTCCGGCCTTTGCCACACCGGCTGCGACCGTTCCTACGCCCGCCTCTGATACCAGTTTCACGGAAATTCTTGCGTTTTTATTGGCATTCTTGCAGTCATAAATCAATTGTGCAAGGTCCTCAATCGAATATATGTCATGGTGCGGCGGAGGTGAAATCAGACTCACACCCGGCGTGGAATGACGGGTTTTGGCAATCCATGGATACACTTTGCCGCCCGGCAGATGTCCGCCTTCACCCGGTTTTGCCCCCTGCGCCATCTTAATCTGTATTTCCTGTGCGCTGACCAGATACCGGCTCGTTACACCAAATCGTCCCGATGCCACCTGCTTAATCGCTGAGCAGCGGTCACTGTCAAGACGTTCGATATCCTCCCCGCCTTCTCCGCTGTTGGATTTTCCGTGCAGCCGGTTCATGGCGATGGCAAGCGTCTCATGCGCCTCCTGCGAAATAGAGCCGTAAGACATCTGTCTCTTATACACATCTGACGCTGCCGAC
>CALZPS010000178.1 GCA_945827765.1 uncultured Lachnospiraceae bacterium
CTTTTTTCCGCCGCCACTGCATTCGAACTGCGTATTCAGTGCTTTTCCCAGTTCCCGCACATCTTAGCTTGTACTGCCGATGAAGTAACGGTAATCATCCGCAGATGCAGGATTCTCTGTTTCCTGTCCGTTTTTCTCACTTTTCCAGAACACGGCGCACATCTTATGTCCGTTTTTCAACACAAAATTCATCAGTATGCGCGGTTCCTCGCCCTCCAGTCCGTCTTCAAACAGACAGACGACTTCCTGACCGGCATCCAGCTCTTTCACTTTATATTCCAATAATTTCTGCTTACTATCTGTAAGTTTCTGTTTCAGCCCCGCACACTCTTCTTTCAGATGCAAAACCGCCTCAGAAACAGCATCCTCCTTTGCACATAACAGGTTGGAAATCTGCCGCACCGACGCCGATTTCTGCCGATAATCCGCAAGCGCCCGAAATCCACAGAGCATCGTCACCCGCACACCGCCTTTATACCGCGCTACATCCGTCAGCCGGATCATCCCGATTTCTCCGGTCTTCTTCACATGCGGCGCACAGCAGGCACACGTATCATAACCCGCTATCGTCACAATACGCACCTGACCTTCAATCTCAATCTTGCTGCGATACTCCATCTGTGCCAGTTCTTCCTTGGACGGATACAGAACCTCCACATCCAGATTTTTTACGACTGCCTCGTTTGCCAGCAGTTCTATTTTCTGCAGTTCTTCCGCGCTGACGGCACCGTTAAAATCCATCGTACAGTCCGTATTTCCCAGATGGAATCCAACGTTGTCATAGCCAAATGCCGCGTGTACCAGACCGGACACAATATGCTCACCCGTATGCTGCTGCATTTTCATAAAACGTTCCGACCATTCTATCTGCCCATGCACAACACTGCCGACCGCCAGCGGACGGTCCGCTTTGTGGTAAATTATGCCGTCTGTCTCCTGCACATCCAGGATCTGAACCAGCTCTGTTTCTGTTTTGGGGACGCCGCCGCCATCCATATGATCTTCCCCGGGCACCGCCTCCACATACAGCCATCCCGTATCGGCATACTGTCCGCCGCCCTCCGGGAAGAATGCGGTTTTGTCCAGCACAATCTGATACCCTTCATTTGTTTTTACACAGTCTTGCACAATCGCCGTAAATTGCTGCAAATGACTGTCTTCATAAAACAGCTTTTCTGTCATATTCTTTTGTTACATCCTTTCCGGAGCCTCGAATCCCAACAGATCAATACAGGTCGTCAGCACTTTCTTCGTCAACGCCAGCAAGGCAATATACCCTGCACGTTTTTCTTCATCCGACTCGGAAAGAATCTTGGTCTCATGATAAAACTTGTTAAATGTATTTGCCACATCGTAAATATATGCGCAGATTTTGTGTGGTGCAATTTCTTCGTATACTGTGTCAATCATCTCATTGAATTTGGCGATTTCCAGCATCAGTGCCTTCTCGAACTCATTCTCTGCTGCACGCAGATATAAGCCTTCCGTCTGTTTGCCTTCCTCTTTGTATTTGGCAAGAATCGATTTGATACGCACAATCGTATACAGAATATACGGTCCGGTATTTCCCTCAAAAGAAGTAAAACGGTCCACGTCAAACACATAATCCTTGGATGCCTGATTGGACAAATCACCGTATTTGATAGCTGCCAGTCCGACTGTCTGTGCCGTCTTTTGTGCCTCTTCCTCGCCGACAGTACGGTTATCCATGATTTTCTTATACATCTCTTCATCGATTTCCCGGATCAGGTTTTCCAGACGCATCACGCCGCCTTCTCTGGTCTTGAACGGCTTGCCGTCTTTGCCGTTCATCGTGCCGAATCCGAGGAATGTCAGCTTGGTTTCCGGACGCACGATACCGGTCTTTTTCGCACAGCGGAACACCTGTACAAAATGCAGTTCCTGCCGCTTGTCCACGACATAGATGACCTCGTCGGGCTGATACAGCTCTTCACGCTCCACCAGAGTCGCCAAATCTGTAGTATCGTACAAAGCAGCACCGTCCGATTTCAGGATCATGCACGGAGGTACTTCTTTCTTATCGCCCTCCTCGCGCACATCGACTACCAGCGCGCCTTCATCCAGATACGCAAAGCCTTTTTCCTTTAACATTTCTACCATACCCGGAATATACTTCTGAGCGTCCGCCTCGCCTTTCCACAAATCGAATTCCACATTCAGATTCTGATAATTCTTCTTTAAATCCGCTACCGAAACATGCATAATATGATTCCAGATTGCCGTAAATCCCCTGTGTCCGTTCTGCAATAAATATGTTGCATGCAATGCTTTTTCTCTATATTCTTCATGCTCTTTAGCATAAGCGCTGGCCGTCGGATAAATTTCTTCCAACTCTCCGATGGTAAACGGAGCCTCAGTCGGATATTCACCTGTAAAGTTCTCATCAAAATACGGCAGTTCGGGCTTTCTCTTCTCCAGCTCCGTGATAATCAGTCCCATCTGATATCCCCAGTCTCCCAGATGGATATCTCCTGTCACCTGATTTCCTTTATAGCGCATGATTCGTTTCACGCTCTCCCCGATGATTGCCGAGCGCAGGTGTCCCACATGCAGCGGTTTGGCCACATTCGGTCCGCCGTAATCGATCAAAATCGTCTTCGGTGCTTTTTCCTTCTCCACACCAAGCATTTCATCCTCCGCCATCTGCTGCAGAAACTCCGCTACAAACTGCGGTTTCAGTTTCAGATTGATAAAGCCCGGTTTTACAGCCTCTGCCTGCTCAAAATATGTGTTCTCCTGCAAATGTGCAACCACATCCTCCGCTATCATAAACGGTGCTTTATGATATGCCTTGGCTGCTGCCATGGCACCGTTACACTGATATTCACACAAGTCCGGGCGGTTGGACAGTGTCACCTTGGCATACGCCGCATCATACCCTGCCGCATTAAAAGCTGTTTCCATTTCTTTTGTTATCAATTGCGCTAATGTATTCAAAATTTTCACACTCCATTCATTTCCGCTTTTCTTTTGCTATTTTATCATCTATAATGATTACTGGCAAGTAAAGGAGGAAACAAATTTTATGTTACTGGGATCTCACGTTGGAATGAGCGGAAAAGAAATGCTGCTCGGTTCCGCAAAAGAAGCCGTCTCGTACGGTGCAAATACGTTTATGTTCTACACCGGAGCACCACAGAATACCCGCCGCAAGGATATCAGCGAATTGATGATTGAACCGGCGTGGGAATATATGAAAGGACATGGGATTGAACAAATTATTGTGCATGCACCTTATATCATTAATCTGGGGAATGCTGTCAAACCTGAGATATTTGAACTGGCCGTAGAATTTCTGCAAAAGGAAATCGTGCGTACTGCCGCCTGCAGGAGCCAGGTCTTAGTGCTGCATCCGGGTTCCCATGTCGGGGAGGGTGTCGATGTCGGCATCCGGCAGATTATCAGGGGGCTTAATGAAGTTCTCACCCCCGACACGCCCTGTCTGATCGCACTTGAGACAATGGCCGGAAAAGGTTCGGAAATCGGACGTTCTTTTGAAGAGCTGGCACGTATTTTTGACGGAGTGGTCTGCAATGACAAACTTCGTGTCTGCTTTGACACCTGCCACACAAGCGACAGCGGATATGACATTGTTCATCATTTTGACGATGTGATAAATGAGTTTGACCGCATTCTCGGCAAGGAACAGATTGCCGTTTTCCATATCAACGACAGCAAAAACGTGCCTGGTTCCGCCAAGGATCGTCATGCCAATCTTGGATTTGGGGAAATCGGTTTTGATGTCCTGCACCATATTGTGCATCATCCGGACTTTGCAGATATTCCCAAGATACTGGAGACACCCTACATTTCCGACCCGCTGGACAAGAAAAGAACCTACGCCCCTTACCGATATGAAATCGAAATGCTCAAAAGCGGACAATTCAATCCTCTGCTCCCCGAGCGCATTCTTCAGGAAAACAAATTTGAAAGCGGCAAAGGACGAGAATCATTCTGATAAAAAGTAATCTGTGGGAGGTTGTAAAATGATGTATTGTAAATTGCAAGTCGGTTGTATACTGATTGTTCTATATTTCATGTTTATTTATTTGCGTGAAAAACGCATTTATCGATTCACGAAAAAAGATAAACTGTTTGACTGGTTATTGGGAGCATCTGCTGTCAGCATTCTTTTTGACGGAACGACTGCATATACTGTAAATCATTTGGAC
>CALZPS010000179.1 GCA_945827765.1 uncultured Lachnospiraceae bacterium
GATCTAGTACGGTCTCGTGGGCTCGGAGATGTGTATAAGAGACAGCTATCAGACTATAATCCGCGCGAGCATTCAGTGGTTGTGCCGGATAATCCGAATCCATATAAAGTACATTTTTCAAAATCACCTTATTCCGCCGCTGTAATCAGCCATCATGACAATCTCTGCATCCATGCCTTCATTACGCAGACACAACAGGACATGACATGTATACCACTTTCCCGATTTCCGGGAGACCCCTTACACCGTCATACCGCTCTGGAATTGTTTTATGTTTTGGATGGACCGATTGATTTTGTGATAGAACAAATGACGACTACCTATCAAAAGGGGGATTTCTGTCTGTTAAATACCGATACCCGACACAGAGAAAAAAGTCTGGACGGATATACCATTCTCTATCTTGGTATTGAAGAAAAACACCTACAGCACCTCTTAACAAATGATTCGCTGTTCAAAAAACTGGATGGCACATCGGCATCCCCCGGGGCTTGTCTGAAGTTTTCCCCGGCGCATTCTCTTTCCGATGCTGATCAGACAAATATACAACAGCTTTTATTCCAGATTGTTCTGGAAATACTATACAGACAGCCCAATTACGAAAATGTGACAGAACAACTGATCTGCCGTCTATTTTCCTATATAAAGTCTCCAAAACATTATAATTGCTCACAGATTCAGTCGGATTGTGTTCCGCAGCAGAGTATAGTAGAACAGATTCTTCTCTATCTGCACGAACATCCCTACCGGATCAAATATGAAGAACTTTCTAAATATATTGGGTATGCCCCGAGTTATCTCAACCGTATTTTTACAGAGTATGCCGGACAGTCGATTACCGATTACAACCGGAAAATTTATCTGGCAGAAGCAGCAAGGCTACTGAAAGACTCTTCCATGTCTGTTAGTGCAGTCTGTGAAACACTGCACTTTGAAAGCCGCTCTGCATTTTATGCGCAGTTTCAAAAAAAATATGGTATGACACCAAAGGAATACAAGCGTCATTCATCGGATAACCATGAAAAACCAAACGTTGATCAGGATGATGAAAAACGCATATAATATTTTTCACATAAGCAAGTGCCAATCCGGCGCTTGCTTTTTCACTATCCTCTTAAGAATTTTTTTCGTTTTTCCCACATATTCATTTAAGATTTCCACTATATCTTATATATTATAAATTTTATTTTAAAAGAATTGGAGAGTGAAGTATCTATGAAATATATTACATTTGCGGTTCCCTGCTACAATTCGCAGGACTATATGAGACGTTGCATTGATTCTCTGCTGCCGGGCGGTGAGGATGTGGAAATCCTCATCATCAACGACGGCTCCACTGACAGCACGGCAGAAATTGCCGACGAATATGAAACCTTGTATCCAAATATCGTAAAGGCAGTACATAAAGAAAATGGCGGGCACGGCTCCGGTGTCAACAAGGGGCTCGAGATGGCCAGCGGCCTTTACTACAAAGTCGTGGATTCCGACGACTGGCTGGATAAGGATGCTTACCAAAAGCTGCTTGACAAAGTGAAACAATTTTTCAAAGCTGGCGCAGACAGCAAACTGCCGGATTTGTTCATCTGTAATTATCTGTATGACCATCTGGACGAAGGGATTTCGCGGGAGATGAATTATCGCAATGTATTTCCCACGGAGCAGATATGTGGCTGGAATGAGATTGGACATTTTCTTCCATCCCAGTATCTGATTATGCATTCTCTGTTCTATCGTACCGAGATACTCCGGGAAAGTGGGGTCGTGCTGCCGGAGCATACTTTTTACGTGGACAATATTTTTGCCTATCAGCCGCTGCCGCTCGTGGAACGGATTTATTATATGGACATTCCGCTGTACCATTACTATCTGGGGCGCGATGACCAGTCCGTCAATGAACGGGTACTGATGAAACGTATTGACCAACAGATTAAGGTGACGGAAATTGTCGCTGACTGTGTGGATCTTACACAGGTTGCCGCCCGCTATCCCCGGCTGGCTGTGTATATGCGGCGCAATATTTCCATTATGATGGCCATCTCTTCGATTCACCTGTTATTGATTGGAACGAAGGATGCACTGTTAAAAAGAGATGCGTTGTGGAACAAAATCAAAACAGAGAATCCGAAACTATATTATCAATTGAGATGTCAGACCATCAGCGGACTGACTTATCTGCCGGGCAAATTTGGCGGAAGGCTGACCGTCGACGGATATCGTCTGGCGAAGAGAATCTATCGGTTTCAGTAATATTTTGCATCTCAGGAAACGACAGAAAGGAAAAGAAATGGCTAACATTTATCTGGCATTTGTGGACACTCCGGGAATCTTTGCATCTATCATCCGTTGTGTCCTCAAGCAAAAATATATCCATGTAGTGATCTCCCTGGATGCCAATCTGGAGGAAGCTTACAGTTTTGGACGGCGTAATCCGTTTATTCCTCTGATCTCAGGATTTGAAAAGGAAAACAAGCAACAGATTCTGCGGGCATTTCCCACCGCAGACTACATGATTTGTGAATTAGACTGCTCCCAGGAGCAAAAGGAACAGATTCGCAGCACGCTGAGACGGGATATGGAGCATCGCTACCAGTACCATTATGCAGTAGCATCTCTGCCATTTATTCTGGCGGGAAAGGTATTTTACCAGAAGAATCATTATACCTGTTCTTCGTATATTGCCCGGCTTCTGGCAGAGAATGGAATCTGTATTTCCCCTAAACATTTTTCGCTCGTTACGCCAAAGGATTTTTATGAATATCCAAATAAGCAGGTGATTTTTGAGGGCGCTCTGTCCGACATTGTAGAACAGAACAGTCGGTGGAACTACCGAAGAATGGGAGCTGCATATGAATCATAACAATGATACAAAACAACCTAAGAAAACCAAACCCGGCATCGGCAGTATTCTCTTGTTTCTTCTCGTCACCGTTCTTACTTTATATACCGTATTTCACGGGCAGGATCTGAAACAAATTCGTGCAGCTATTGCAGGACTGTCTCTTCCATGCCTGCTGCTCTCCATCCTGTTGGCGCTCTTTTTCGTCTGTATGGAAGGTATTATGATCTGGTATCTGCTGGGAGCATTGAGCCGCCGGAAAAGTGGATTGATCCGCTGTATCTCCTACTCCTTTATCGGATTTTTCTACTCGGGAATCACTCCCTCCGCCACCGGAGGGCAGCCGATGCAGCTCTATTATATGAACAAGGACAAAAATACGTTATCGGACAGCTCCGTTGTGTTAATGACAGTCGCTATCATTTACAAATTTGTGCTGGCAGTGATTGGTATTCTTATGCTGATTTTCTGGTTTCAGCCACTGTGGGAACATTTGAAGGCCTATTTCGGACTATTCATTCTAGGACTATCATTGAATATCATTTTGGTGGTCATTCTTTTAGCTGTCATGGCAGCACCTGATTACATGAAGACCATCATCTGTCAGGCGGAACAGTTGTTGGTAAAACTCCGGATTCTAAAACCTTCCGTCATGCGCGAGAAAAAAATCGACGGATTCATCGAAGGATACCGGGAGGCAGTACATTTTTTACTGATGCACAAAGAAAAAGTAAGTATCGTCATTCTACTTACTTTCCTGCAGCGATGCAGCATATTCCTTCTGACCGCCATCGTATACAAGGGATTTTCCCAGAGCGGGACCTCTTTTTTGACCGTTCTGCTTTTACAGGCAGCTGTCATCATCGCCGTCGACATGCTGCCGCTGCCGGGAGCGCAGGGCATCTCTGAACTGATGTACTGCCGTATCTTTACCGGTATTTTCAGTGCAAACTGCCTTATGCCGTCACTGTATGTCACGCGGGGTATTACTTTCTATTTTCTGCTCATATTCAGCCTGCTTGTAGTCGCAGGAAATCAGATATACCGCAGCCGGAGGGGGCGCTGCGCTTAACGCGGCAGAGCCCCCTCCGGGTAAGTGTCAAGTGGTTTCTAAATAAATCTCATTCCAACACTTCTATTTCTTTGATATTATGTTCATTTCCCTGTATCAGATAGGTACTGCCGCTGCCACAGTGAGGGCATATCTTCCCATGTTCCACAGTCCCATAAGTCTGCTCACAGTCCTCACAGTAGGTAATGGCCGGAATCGTCTCAATCTCCATCTTACAGTTCTCCAGCACCGGGCTCTTTGCCGCCCGCCACTTCCACGCATCCATTAGATACTCCGGAATGACGG
>CALZPS010000180.1 GCA_945827765.1 uncultured Lachnospiraceae bacterium
ACACAAGGAGTATCGTCGGCAGCGTCAGATGTGTATAAGAGACAGATACATTCCTGACCTTCCTCAATTTTCACATACACAGATGTCGGGTGTAAAAGCTTTTGCCCCATAATGCTTACGAATTTCTCCGCGTTTCACGCTCTCAAAATTCTGATGTGCATGACCTTTTGCGCCCGATATCTAAATGAACAAAAAGGACAAGATGCAATACACACCACACCCTGTCCTCATGCTACTATTCACTTTATAATGATTCTGTCAAACCTGATCTTCCTCGCTGAAATAATCATCAAAATCATCATCGAAATCTTCTTCAAAATCCTCCAGATAATCTGGTGTCATAAACTTATATACCGCATATGCGATTGCTGCCACTGCTGCAATCACCCCGATAATAGCCAATACCCAGACGATGATAGTTTTCTTTTCTCCTTTATTACAACACATTATTTCCACGTCCTTTCTTTTTCTCTTTTCCGCAGCCATCGGATGATAACTAAAGTTACTTTGACCGCATACGCAGATTATCACCTTTCGTTTTAGATTACTATCTTTTGTTTGAAATTTTCTTATAAAAATTTTTAAAATATATTACCTTTCATGACACCACAGACCCATGTGCACTTGTCATGCTGACCTACTCCATCCTCACACTTTATGCTAAGAATGCTTATGTTCGACAGTGTTTACAGCTTTTGCAGTTTTGCAAAAGTGGCAAACATTTTTCGCACTCCCACTGTATCGAATTCCACCGTCACTTCAAAGTCCCTTCCGCCCTCGGCAATGGCCTGCACCGTTCCATCACCAAATTTAATATGATGTACCCGGTCTCCCACCGTATAGTCCAGTCCCTTCTCTTTTGTCACTGCGAACTGCTGTGCACCTTTCTGCAATGGCATGCTCTGGAATGGCTGCTTGCGGAAAGACTGCTGTGCCTGCTTATATGTATTCCGATAAGAACCCGAATGTGATTCCTGAGACAACCCCGCATAATCATCCCGATCATGTTCTTCACGCCGTCCCTCAAACATCCTGCCTTCCGTCTCCATCAATTTCTGTGGTATTTCCTGTACAAAACGCGACATTCGGTTATACTGCGTCTCACCGCGAACCATTCTCCGGCGGGCACAGGTTACCGTAAGACGCTCCATCGCTCTAGTAATGCCGACATAACAAAGACGTCGTTCCTCTTCCAGTTCTTCCGGCTCATCGATAGACAGATAGCTGGGAAACAGACCATCCTCCATCCCCGCAAGATAAACCTGCGGAAACTCCAGACCCTTGGCGCTGTGCAGCGTCATCAGGACAACATAGTCCTGATTTTCATCCAGGCTGTCGATATCTGCAACCAACGCCACCTCTTCCAGAAAGCCGCTCAGTGTGGCGGGCTGACCTGCATCCTCACACGTTTCTTCATAACCGGCAATCTTGCTCAACAGTTCATCGATATTCTCAATTCGTGCCTGCGCATCCTCCTTATCTTCCGCCTCCAGAGTCTCCACATAAGCCGTCATCTCGATAATCTCTTTCAACAGTTCAGAGATTGCCACCTGCCTCGAGCGTTCTTTAAAATACTCAATCAATGCCACGAAGGAATCCAACTTTGTACCCGCTCTGCCAATCCCCGGAATCAAATCCAGTCCCTTCAGTGCCTCATAAAAGCCAATATCCCGCGCTGATGCCGACTCCTGTACACGGTTGATCGTCGTCAGCCCGATGCCCCGTTTCGGCACATTAATAATCCTGCGAACTGCCAAATCATCCTGCCCGTTATCAATCGTTTTCAAATATGCCAACAGATCTTTAATTTCTTTTCTCGCATAAAAGTTTACTCCCCCGACAATCTTATATGGAATGCTGCGGGCTACAAATTGCTCTTCAAACAGACGCGACTGCGCATTCGTCCGGTACAGGATTGCAAAATCCCGATAATCTGCACCGTCACGCACTTCTTTTCTGATATCCTCCGCCACAAATTCCGCCTCGTCATATGCCGTATCAAACTGCCGCATCCGAATCTTGTCCCCCTCGCCCTGACTCGTCCACAATGTCTTGTCCTTTCGGCCGCGATTATTGCGGATGACTGCATTGGCAGCATCCAATATATTGGAAGTGGAACGGTAATTCTGTTCCAGCTTAATCACTCTGGCATCCGTAAACGTCTGTTCAAAGCTGAGGATATTTTTGATATCTGCTCCCCGGAACTTGTAAATCGACTGGTCATCATCTCCCACCACACAAAGATTGTGATACTTGGACGCCAGAAGGCTTACCAGCTTAAACTGTACGGTATTCGTGTCCTGATACTCATCCACCATGATATATCGAAACCGCTCCTGATAATAGTCCAGCACATCCGGCTGTGTCTGCAAAAGCTGTACCGTCTTCAGCAGCAAATCGTCAAAATCCAACGCATTATTTGCCTTAAGCTGCCGCTCATACTCCCAGTACACCTTCGCTATCTTCTGCCTTCCAAAATCTCCCGCCGCATTCACCTCAAATTCTGACGGTGTGACCAACTCATTCTTAGCTGTGGAAATCGCCCCCAATAGAGAGCGCTCTTTGTACACCTTGGTATCAATATCCAACTTTTTGCATACATCTTTCATCAAAGTCTTCTGATCATCTGTATCATAGATTGTAAATGACGTATCATAACCAATCCGGTCAATATACCGACGCAAAATCAGCACACACATCGAATGAAATGTGCTCACCCATATACTCTCCGCTCCGAATCCTACCAACTGATCCACACGTTCCCGCATTTCACCCGCAGCTTTGTTTGTGAATGTAATCGCCAGTATATTCCATGGATTGACCCCTTTCTCTTCTATCAAATAAGCAATCCTGTGCGTCAGCACTCTTGTCTTGCCCGAACCTGCTCCCGCCAGAATCAAAAGCGGTCCGTCTGTATGAAATACCGCCTCTCTCTGCTGTTCATTCAAAGTGTCGTATATGCTCATAACTCTCTCCTGTTTTCTATGTACCTCATATAATAGAACAGACGTTCTATTATGTCAAGTCTGTTTTTCCCTCACTTTTGTTCTTTCGTTTTTCTTCTCACATCACTCGGCATACACCCATACGTCTCCCGAAACATTTTATTAAACAATTTATAATTTGAAAATCCATGTTTGTCCGCCAGCTCAAGTATACCGTCCGTCGTGTTGCAGATATCCTGATAAATGTGCATCAATCGCACTTGATTGACATATCTGGAAAATGTCACTCCCATGTTCTGTTTAAAGAACCGGCTGAAATATTCTCTGCTCAAATAAAAGTGTGAAGAAATCTGTTCCAGAGAAATCGGTTCTTTATGATGCAGTTCAATGTATTCAATCATTTCTCCCAGCCGCTCCAATACTTCTGCTTTTCCGGTTGTCTGCACCGCTTTGTCACGCGTAGAAAAATGATTCAGAAGCTCAAAAAAGATTTCCATGGCAATAGCCTGACTTTTCAGCCTGTACCCCTGCGGCTGCATGACATAGAGCGGCGGCAGTTTTTTGAGCATCTCACAGACGGACAGATATCCTTCCAGCTGCTCTTTGTGAAGCTCTTCCCTTGTACAGTGAAAATGATACTGTTCCAAATCCGGAATAAAGTTCTTCATACTGCTGCGTGAAAAATGAATCATTACCATCATGGAGGCTTTGGCACACTTTGTCTCATGCATCCTGTTGGAGTCAACTACCAGAAATTCTCCCGCAACCACCGGATAATCTCTGCCCTCAATCATAATTGTCCCCTGCCCGTTCAGAATATAAATCAGCTCGATTGCGGAATGCCAGTGCACCGGATTATATTTCCCGCGGTTTGTATAATATTGTATCTGTACTCCGGTTCGTTCCAGCTTAAACAGTGGTTCATAAATCATCTTCTTTCGGCTCCCTTCTGTTCCATTTTCCGCACAGGGCAATTGCTGTTTTCAACACTTCGTTCCTATCATAACACAACATCCTGCATCAGAAAAGTAGTAACTGTTTTTTAGAAATACTTGTCTTCTGGTTTCAAATACTATATAATGAGGGTACTGAGGTGATAGTATGAAAATTGATTCCGACAACATTTTACAAAGTATTTTGGACAGCCTGGCCCGCACGGATTATATTCATGAAAGCGATATTCCTGTCTCTTATACACATCTCCGCGCCCACGCGACCGTACTAGATGTCGTATGCC
>CALZPS010000181.1 GCA_945827765.1 uncultured Lachnospiraceae bacterium
TGCATGACTACCATATTACATATTATATGAAATAAACGGAGGGAAAACATGTTTTACGATAAATCCATCGACAGCATTTATGAGGAATTCGGTTCTGGCGAAGCGGGTCTCAGTGACGAGCAGGTGGGAAAAAACCGGGACACATTCGGAGCCAATGCTCTGAGAGAGAAGAAGAAAAAGTCCGTCGCGGCCGTTTTCCTGAGTCAGTTCAAGGATCTGCTGGTCATAATTCTCATAATCGCCGCCGCCATATCCTTTGCCACCGGCAGCGCAGAGAGTTCCCTTGTAATCATTCTGGTTCTGATTCTCAACGCCGTCCTTGGAACCGTCCAGTCTATCAAAGCGGACAAATCGCTGGAGAGCCTGAAAAAGCTTTCATCCCCTATGGCCAAGGTCACCCGGCGCGGGGAGGATATGGAAATTGATGCCTCTGAGCTGGTCTGCGGTGATATTATCAGACTGGAAGCAGGAGATATCGTGCCGGCCGATGCAAGAATTATTTCCTGCCATTCCTTTAAGACAAATGAGAGTGCTTTGACCGGCGAATCCGAACCAGTGGATAAAACAGCGAAAAGCCTTGGAGGGTTCACCGAAAAAGATATTTCTCCCGACGCGTTAGCTAATGCTAACCACGGCAGTGAAAAAAATGTTTTCTCTAGTGAGTTAGCCGATGCTAGCCACGAGAAAAACACTTATTTTTCCGGCTCGCCTGAAATCCTCGCTCTCGGAGACCAGAAAAACATGGTTTTTTCTTCATCGTTAGTTACCAATGGAAGAGCAATTGCAATCGTTACAGCCGTCGGCACATCTTCCGAGCTTGGCAAGATTGCTGAAGATCTGAACACTGCCGCCCAGCGCAAAACACCTCTTCAGGTTACCATGGATAACTTCAGTAAAAAACTTTCCATCGGCATCCTGGTTATTTGTGCAGTCGTTTTTACCCTCACCGTCTACCGGGGAGGTGCCGTTGCCGATGCCCTGCTTTTCGCCATCGCCCTCGCCGTCGCCGCTATACCAGAAGCTCTCTCATCGATCATCACCATCTCTCTCGCCATCGGCACAACACGCATGGCAAAAGAAAATGCAATAGTAAAGAATCTGAGTGCAGTTGAAGGTCTGGGTTCAGTTTCCGTAATCTGTTCCGATAAAACAGGCACGCTCACCCAGAATAAAATGACCGTTACAGACTTATGGTGTCTGAATACGAATACTTCTATTTCCGAAATGGACTCATCATGCAATAACTCTGCTGACACCGATAAGCATTCGCGTTCGGAAAAACTGCTGGAACTGGCGGCAGTTCTGTGCAACGACTGCACTCTTGTAGACGGCCAGCTTACCGGCGACCCAACCGAAACCGCGCTTATTTCATATTATGAAAAGCTTTGCAATGGTGAATTTCCTGACCCAGGCATGAATCCTTCACAATGCGCGGAAACCTCTGGCTCAGACATGAACCCTTCGCAATACGCGAAAGTCTCTGGCTCAGACGCGAATCATCTGCAATACGCGAAAGCCTTTGGCTCAGACGTGGGGTACAGCAGTCCTTGGAAGCTTCATGACCGCTTTCCTCGAGTTGGCGAGCTTCCCTTTGATTCTGATCGTAAGCTCATGAGCACCCTGAATATTGTTAACACCCAAACCGGGACGGAAAACATAAGCCAAGCAGACTCATCGAAGGGAATCGGTACGAAATCCTTTAGCGCAGCGGATTCCCCGAACGGAATCGGAAGAAGAATCCTTATGTTTACCAAAGGCGCGCCCGACGTGGTCCTTGGGCGCGCCGCAGGACTGAGCGAGGCTGATAAGGCTCGCATCCTTGCGGCTAACGAAGCATTTTCCAGGCGAGGCCTGAGAGTCCTCGCCTTCGCATACAAGGATTTTGGCAATGGAAGTTCCTATACGGATTCTATAATGTCTCCGGCAATGAGTGAGAGTCCGTATGAGATAGTCTGCGACAACCCTAATTCTGCAGACACTTCGGACACCGGCAACTCTAAGCTATCCACAGATGACGAGAACGATCTGATTTTTCTGGGGTTGATCGCTATGATGGACCCGCCGCGGACTGAGTCAGCCGCGGCAGTGGCTGACTGCATCAAAGCCGGTATAAAACCGATTATGATTACAGGTGACCACAAGGTGACAGCCGCCGCCATTGCAAAGGAAATCGGAATCCTGCGCAAAGATACGACCGACGTGGGCGCAGGCGTGAGCGGCGCGCAGGGCGATTCAGGCGGTGCGCAGGCAAGTGTGGCTCGCGATGCGCAGGCCGATTCAGGCAGCACGCAGGCAAATGCGAGCGGTGCGCAGCTTGGAGCCGGCAAGGATATCTCGCCGAATGGGTTAGCGGAAGCTAACAGTGCTGCATTGGATGATACGGGCGGCGCGCAGCAAAGTGTGGCTTGCGGCGCGCAGGCCGGCGCGGTTGTGACGGGGGTTGAGCTTGACAGGATGAGTGATGAGGAGCTTGAAAAGGAGCTCCCGAATATCAGCGTGTTTGCACGTGTCAGCCCGGCCAACAAAATCAGAATAGTTAATGCGCTCCAGTCTCAGGCCCACATCGTCGCCATGACCGGCGACGGCGTCAACGACGCCCCGGCGCTGAAAAGCGCCGATGTGGGCATCGCCATGGGCGTAACAGGGACGGAAGTTGCCAAGGATGCTGCGTCAATTATTCTGACCGATGACAACTTTGCCACAATTATAAAAGCTGTTTTGAATGGTCGAAACATCTACGCAAACATCAAAAACTCAATCCAGTTTCTTTTATCCGGCAATGCAGCCGGCATAATAGCAGTTTTGTTCGCGTCCCTTGCGGGACTTCCGGCGCCGTTCACGTCGGTTCAGCTCCTTTTCATCAATCTGGTAACTGACAGTCTGCCGGCACTGGCCATCGGAATGGAGCCATCTAATCCGGCTTTGATAAACGAAAAACCGCGTCCGCGGAATGAGTCGGTTTTGACCGGGGATACTATGAAGCAGATTGGATGGCAGGGGGCTTTGATTGCTCTGGCAACCATGACAGCCTTTTACCTTGGACTGACCTTTGGCGCGACAACAGCCTCGACTATGGCATTTGCGACACTGTGCCTGGCGCGGCTATGGCATGGCTTCAACTGCCGCGGTCGCGAGTCCATCTTCAGGCTGGGCCTTTGGACCAACAGATTTATGCTGCTCGCCTTCGCCATCGGCTTTGTTCTGCTTCTGGCTGTGCTTCTCACTCCGGCGGTAGCAGGTGCATTTTCCATCGCTGCCCTGAACGGTCGCAGCCTTTTCCGGATTTTGTGTCTGTCCATTGCACCGACCATTGTAATACAGATAAGTAAAATAATTCAGGGTCGCGATTGACTGTACTATTATCTATTATTTATCAGAATGAGCTTGTTACTTTTTCTATTCAAAAATGCAAAAAATGACACAAATGATAGAATTCATTCCTTATCTTACAGTCCGATTATATCGAACAGATGCTGCAGTGCTCCGGCGGATGTACCGAAATCTTTCACCAGGCCATCCTCATACATCCTGCCAAGATACTCATTGGCATCAAACAGCGTAACGGTATATGATTTTTCCTCTGTTTTCGCTATGCCACCTGAGCCTGCCGAGCCCGTCACCTCTCCACCGTATCTGTACTTAAATGTCACTTCGTCCAGATTTCCAATGACGGCCATCAAAGCACAGCTGTATTTCGTAAAGGTTTCTTTCAAGGAATCTTCATCTTCTCCCGGAGGTGTGCAAACAGTATTACTCAGTTCTAAAGTCCAGCTGAACTCACTGCCACCGGTTCCCAGTTCATTAGTAAGATCGCCGAATTTCTTATATATTCCAAGCGCCTCGGCGGTGACGCGGTTTGCAGACGGGTCGCCGACGTAATCGTGTTTTGACAGATACACACCTGCAGTAAATTCACTTATTGCAGTGCCGCTTTCCCATAAAGGTATTTCTCCCGCAGTGATTTTCTCAATATTATCAGAAGATGCATACCTTGCAATCTCCTTGCGATTGCTGCTGCCAATGCGATGTCCCTTGAACTTCAGGTTAACAACCCCATCTGTTTCCTCAAAATCAACACCCGTCACCTCTGATTTGCCGTACCGCGTGGCTGCAATTACCCTTATGGTTCTGTCCTCTACCTTTAAGGTACAATCTGTCTCTTATACACATCTGACGCTGC
>CALZPS010000182.1 GCA_945827765.1 uncultured Lachnospiraceae bacterium
CTGTTACTTTTTACATCTTATACTGCTTACGTGCCAACAAGTTTACCACACTTTTCCTGCCAGGGCAAGGGGAAGTTCCCCTCAACGACTCTTTGTTCCTGCCCCGTCCCTCTTGGCAAGTTTCAGTCGGTTTAAACTGATTTCCTTCTCACCGTACATGATTTTTGTCTCCCTGCCTTCTTCAAACAGATAAACCTCTTCCAACTCATCTTTTTTCTGCAGTTTGATTCCCCGCACACCAATGGCACTTTTTTTCTTTTCGGGGACATCTGCCGCCGTAAACCGCAGGAAATATCCTCCTTTTGTGCGCAAGACTATATGCTGGTTTTCCGTCACGACCTGCACGTCGAGCAGACTGTCCTCGTCCTGCAGTTTGGTGGCGGCTATCGTCCGTTTTGCCACCTGAAATTCTGCACCTTCCACACGTTTTATCATGCCCTGTCTGGTGGCAAACAACAATTTTGCAAACCGCATCTGTTCCGCATCGCACACCATCACGATCTGTTCCTGTGCGCTGCTGTAATTGCTGACGTTATCAATCGGTGCACCTTTGTCACGGAACTTTCCATATGGGAGATCTAAGACTTTCACCTGATGCATTTTTCCACTGTCTGTAAAAATGCACAGCCGCCCTGTATTCAAACAATGTACAACATACTTGTTCTCGCTGTCCGCCGCCTCTTTGTTACGCTCATAGACACTGACATCCACTGTCTTGGCATATCCAAAGCGATCCATCAAAAATACGACTTCCTGCTCTTCAATTTTCTTTTCTTCAAATACGGCTTCCTCGGCATTTTCAATCACTGTGCGGCGTTTTCTGCCGTATTCTTTCTTGAAAGCATCCAATTCTTCTATAATCACATTTGCCATCGAATCATAATGATTGAGAATATCTTCATAGTTGGCAATATTTTTCAGCGTAGTCTCATGCTCCTTCTGCAAGGCCTCGATTTCCAGCCCGATCAACTTGTACAGACGCATCTCCAGTATCGCCGTCGCCTGCCGCTGTGTAAACCGCAAAAGAGAGGCCATCTTGCGGGAAATATTGGATTTAAAATGAATGTTCTCCGTTATACCGTTTACCAGACATTCTCTGGCATCTTTAACGGATTTACTGCCCCGCAGGATCTCAATAATCAAATCGATCACATCACAGGCTTTTATCAGACCTTCCTGTATTTCCTTTTTCTCCAGTTCCTTAGCAAGCAGAGTTTTATATTTTCTGGTCATCAGTTCGAACTGAAAATCCACATGATGCTCAATAATCTCCTTGAGCCCCAACGTCTCCGGACGCCCGTTGGCAACTGCCAGCATATTGACCCCGAACGTATCCTCCAAACGGGTCTTTTTGTAGAGCATGTTCTTTAGGTTCTCCACATCTGCCCCTTTTTTAAGTTCCAGTACGATACGGATACCTTCTTTGGAGGACTGGTTGGAAATATCCACGATATCAGTGGTCTTTTTCGTCTCCACCAGATTTGCCACATCGTTCAAAAACTTGCCGATACCGCTGCCTATCATGGTATAAGGAATTTCCGTAATCACAAGCTGTTTTTTGCCGCCCTTCAATTCCTCGACTTCCACTTTTCCGCGAAGCTTAATTTTCCCCTGTCCACTTTCATAGATTTCCGGCAGTTCATCTTTATTGACCACAATACCTCCGGTCGGGAAATCGGGACCTTTGATATATTTCATCAACTGACGTGTGCTGATCTCGTCATTTTTCATATAAGCTTTCACAGCATCCACCACTTCTGCCAGATTGTGTGTAGGAATGCTTGTCGCCATGCCGACCGCGATTCCTTCCGCTCCGTTAATCAAGAGGTTCGGCACCCGCACCGGCAAAACCAATGGCTCTTTTTCGGTCTCATCAAAATTGGGGCCGAAATCAATGACATCCTTGTCCAAATCCGCCAGATACGCTTCCTGCGTGAATTTCGTCAGACGGGCTTCCGTATAACGCATCGCAGCCGCCCCATCGCCTTCTATCGAGCCGAAGTTTCCATGTCCGTCCACGAGAATCATGCCCTTTTTGAAATCCTGCGCCATCACGACCAGTGCTTCATAGATGGAGCTGTCTCCGTGCGGATGATATTTACCCATGGTATCGCCGACGATACGTGCACATTTGCGGTACGGTTTGTCATAACGGATGCCAAGCTCGTGCATATCATACAACGTACGGCGCTGCACCGGTTTTAAGCCATCGCGCACATCCGGCAGAGCACGGGAAATGATGACACTCATGGCATAATCGATATAAGATTTTTTCATTACATCCGAATATTCCGTTCGGATAATCTGTGGTTCGCTGCTCATTTTTTCTCCTTTCAGATATCTAACTCCGCATCCGTGGCATTGTCATAAATGAATGCGCGTCTTGGAGGCACTTCAGTCCCCATCAGCATTTCCGTGACGGCAGATGCCATGCGGGCGTCCTCAATCTCCACCAGTTTCAGCATTCTGGTCTTCGGATCCAGAGTTGTCTCCCAAAGCTGCTGTGCATCCATCTCGCCCAGACCTTTGTATCGCTGCAGCGTAAAACTGCCGTCGTGGGTTTTGCGATAACGTTCCAGAGCCGCATCGTCATAAAGATATTCTTCCTCGCCTTTCTTCGGCATGGCTTTATACAGTGGGGGCATGGCGATATAGACATGTCCCTCAAAAATCAATTCCGGCATGAACCGATAGAATAAGGGCAGTAGCAAGGTGGAAATATGCGCGCCGTCCACATCGGCATCCGCCATAATAATAATCTTGTCATAGCGCAGCCTGGTGATATCGAAGTCATTGCCGTATCCTTCGGAAAAGCCGCAGCCAAACGCGTTAATCATCGTCTTAATCTCGGCGTTGGCAAGCACTTTGTCAATACTTGCCTTTTCCACGTTCAATATCTTGCCGCGGATCGGAAGTATCGCCTGATAATTGCGGTCGCGCGCAGTCTTTGCCGAGCCGCCCGCAGAATCTCCCTCTACAATAAAAATCTCACACTTCTTCGGATCACGGCTCTCACAGTTCGCCAGCTTCCCGTTGCTGTCAAATGAATATTTCTGTTTGGTAAGCAGATTAGTCTTTGCCTTTTCCTCGGTCTTTCTAATCTTTGCCGCCTTTTCCGCACTGGAAAGTACGGTTTTTAAAACTTCAAGATTTCGGTCAAAGTAAAGTACAATCTCATCTCCGGTCACTTTTCCTGCTGCTTTGGCCGCGTCAGGGTTGTCCAGTTTCGTCTTAGTCTGCCCTTCAAAGCGTGGGTCAGGATGCTTGATTGATACAATTGCTGTCATCCCATTGCGGATATCCGCCCCTGTAAAGTTTGCATCCTTTTCCTTCAATATACCCAATTCACGTGCATATTGGTTCATTACTGTCGTAAATGTAGTTTTAAATCCGGTCAGATGGGTGCCGCCCTCAGAGTTATAAATATTGTTACAGAATCCCAGCACATTTTCATGGAATTCATTTACATACTGAAATACTACTTCCACCTCGATGCCTTCCGACTCTCCTTTAAAATAAATCGGGTCGTGGAGTACCTCCTTGCTGGCATTGAGCTCTTTAATGAATCCGCGGATGCCCTCCGGCTCATGGTATTCGATGTGCTCTGCGGAATCTGCTCTTTTATCGTCGAATATTATCGTCAATTCCGGATTTAAGTAAGCGGTCTCGTGCATCCGGCTCTTCACTTCCTCCGAGCGGAACTTTGTCTTTTCAAATATCGTATCATCCGGCAGGAAATTGACTTTCGTTCCGGTCTTTCTCGTTTTCCCGACCACCGGGAGCAGTCCGTCTTCCAGCTCAATTACCGGAATTCCTTTCTCATAGCTGTCGTGATGGACAGCTCCTTCCCTGCTGATCCACACGTCCATCCGCGCTGACAGAGCGTTGACTACCGAAGAACCGACACCATGCAGACCTCCGCTTGTCTTGTAGGCTGAATCGTCAAATTTGCCGCCCGCGTGCAGTGTCGTATAAACGAGTCTGGCTGCGGATACACCTTTCTGGTGCATCCCAACCGGCACGCCGCGTCCATTATCCTCAACCGTCGCAGAACCGTCCTTTTCCAGTGTCACATGGATTTCCGTGCAATACCCGGCTAAATGCTCATCAACCGCATTGTCGACGATTTCATAGATCAGGTGATTCAGTCCTTTCGTGGACACACTGCCTATAT
>CALZPS010000183.1 GCA_945827765.1 uncultured Lachnospiraceae bacterium
TGTATAAGAGACAGGCGTTCTTCCTCTGCCTTCACTGCCGCCAGAAACGCCTCTTCTGCCGCCTTCGTATCTTCCTGAATATGTTTTAGTTCTTTTTCTGTAAGATTCACCAGATTTTTACTAACCTTAAATACTCCGCTTTCTTTGCCGGTCTCTTCTCCAGCATATGAATCACTTTTCAGTCCGGCCGCATGACTGGTAAAGCCAAACATTAAAACCACAGACATTGCCACGGCGATTAAAGATTTTGTAAATATATTGTAACTATTTGAAACCATTTGTTTCTACCTCCTTAAATAGCACCTGCCGTTTTCAGCACTTATTTTTGTTTTATGCTCTCACTGATATTCTGCCCAAATTTGTTCTTCTATAAATTATATGGCAGGTTTTTCATTTTTATTACAAATGTTAATTAATTGTTACAAGATGGCATTCTACTATACTTTCGGAGGTTTGTCAACTTTTTTATTTACTTTTTTTCAACTATTCTTTTTTTCACTATTATACAACTTCAGCCATGCAGATTACCTGCATGGCTGAACAAGTACCCTTTTGCACTTAATTATCGCTTCCCCGCGCCGCCATCGCCGCCCGGATTTGCTCTTCACAAGACATTGTCATGGTCAATTTCACTTCCTGCACTTCCATGCCTCCCTGACCGAAGAATATTTTCAGATAGAAGGAAGTATTGAAACAAAGCTGTAAGTCAATCTCGTATGTTTTCCACTCTTTGTCCGCACCGGTGATTGTCACTGTATCCAGAATGTCCTTATCTTTAAATACCGTGACCGGTATCTGCGCCAGTTCTCCCTCAGAGGCAGCCGCGCGGCACGTGATGGACATCTTGTACATTCCACGCTCCTTAATAGAAACGCTTAACAGATTGAATCCACCTTTTGCATGATCCAATTCTGTCCCTGCAATCGTGGTTTCCCCGTCAACCGTACACTCCAACGAACGGGTGATGTTCTCCGCACCTTCGAATTCAAGTTCCTTCAACGCCTCATCCAGCTCACACTCTCCGTGCAGCATCCGCTCAAATACCGGTGTGCGCAGCAGATATCGGCAAATGTTCATTGCGCATCTCTGATACTCGCCCCGGGTCACTCTGCCGGAGCGAATCGCCTCCAGCGCATTGTCACACTCCATATTGGAGGCATCCGGATTGACCATATTCAAATCGTTCTGTGCTAAAGCTTTGGCTGCCGTGTTCGTCAGCACGCCGTTCTCGCCCTCAAAATTGCCTCTTGCCCACCAGTCGGTCATGACGATTCCGATATATCCCCATTCTCCGCGCAGAATGGTCGTCAGCAGGTCATAGTTGCTGGCTGCCCAGAACCCATTCACCGGGTTGTAGCTGGTCATGATGGAATATGCCCCGCCCTCTCTGACCGCAATTTCAAAGCCCTTGAGATATATTTCTCTCAACGCACGTTCGGATACAATCGCCTGTACACCGTTACGGTCAGTTTCCTGATTGTTGCAGGCAAAATGTTTGATCGTTCCTGTCACATTATATTTATGCATTCCCTTCAACTGCGCCGCTGCCATCTTTCCGGTCAACAACGGATCCTCGGAGAAATATTCAAAATTGCGCCCGTTGAGCGGATTCCTGTGAATATTCATGCCCGGTCCAAGCAAGGTATCAATTTTGTTCTTGCGCAGTTCCAGACCTTCCCACTCGTACAGTTCGGTGGAAAGCTGCTCGTTAAACGTGGATGCCAAAAGTGTCCCGTTCGGCATTGAAAAAGCCTTGGTTCCGCAGTCCATGCGGATACCGCTCGGTCCATCGGAGCACCCTGCGGCGGGGATGCCGAAATTCTTCAGGCTCTCGGTGACGCCGCCCATCGCTCCGGCGATTCCCGGTGTCACCTTCGGTGAACACATTCCCTCGCCGCGGACGATTGCCACAAGATCTTCGTCCGACAATTGCGCGATAAACGTCTCCATCGACACCTTGCCGTCAGCCACATCCGCCAGTTGATATCCCTGATTCCCTGTATACTCATACGTCCTTGGCAGCCGCTCTGCCACTCTCGCGGCCAAATCCACCTTACGGGTTGCCGCCGGAACGTATGTAGTCTGATACACTCCGTCTTCTCCGGCAGCTGCCTCTGCTTTGAGAATGTCAAATTCTTCCACCGGAGCCATCGCCTCTTCCAACTGCTCAATCACTGCCTGCACGTCCAGTGTGACGCTGCCGCAAGCCGCCGCGCTCCTCACATCACTGCCCAGATAGAATCGGTAAGTTCCCGCCTCCAATACATAGGCGGACTTGTTTCCGGTCACTCCCGAGTCATCATAGGACGCCAGATAATATGCCGGAACCTCGATGGTTATCACTTCGCTCTCGCCCGGTGCCAGCAGTTTTGTCTTGGCGAATCCACAGAGACTTCGCGCTGCCTTTCCTAATTTTCCCTGCGGTGCCGACAAATAAAGCTGTACCACTTCTTTTCCTGCCACGGCGCCGGTGTTCGTAACCTGTACGCTGACTGTTACGCCATTCTGTGCAAACCCTTCCGCAGCAAAACCGGTCGTCTCCACCGAAAACGTCGTATAAGACAGGCCAAAGCCAAACGGATACTGTACCTTTTCTCTGGCAAATGTCTCAAAGTAACGGTACCCTACATAAATATCCTCCGCATAGACCGCACGTTTTGGCTGCCCGAACTGTGCCGTGGAAGGCCATTCGTTAATATCATACACGATAGTATCCGGCAGCTTACCGGACGGATTGACCGTACCTTTGAGCACATCGAGCACGCCGTTTCCGCCCTCCTGTCCGCCCTGCCATACATAGGCAACTGCGGCAGGCTGATACTTCTCCACCCAGTTCATGTCTATGATATTGCCCACATTTAACAGGACGATCACTTTGTCAAACGAACCGCAGACCGCAGCAAGCATCTCTTCTTCCAGCTCTGTCAAAAGATAACTGCCTGCCTCTGCCTTATTATCCTGATCCTCACCTGCAGTTCTGCCGATGATGACGATCGCTGCATCAGACTCTGCCTTTGCCCTGTCGAGCAAATCCTGCCCTAAAGGCATCTCCTCCTGAAACCACGGTTCCGATGCCCAGCCCTGTCCGGCATCAAAAGGATGCTCTTTCAGCCATTCCACATAGACCGCCTTCACATGCGGATTCACATCAATCCCTTCATCTGCTTCCAAAGCATCCAGAATTCCGGTCACATAACTGGCATTGACCAGACCGCCGGAACCGGTACCGCTCTTATAATAGTTGAACTGACTGCGTCCAAACACTGCCACCTTTGCCTCTTTCCCAAGCGGCAGCACCGCGCCCTCATTACGCAGCAGGACAATCCCCTCACCCACCGCCTCTCTGGCTTTGGCCGCATAATCCTTCATTTCATATGTACCCATGATGTCATCCTCCAATTCATTTTTTTCCATTATACAAGAAAGGCAGATAATAATCTATCAGCAAATTGCTGTTCCTTTCAAATGGTTGCTTATTTTGCCATTTTTATGTGACTGTAAAAGCAGCATTATCGTAAAAGAAAGCGACATACTCTCGCTACTTAAGCCCTAAGGCTTTGAAGTAGGATTTTCTTACTCAATAGCCCGACAGGCGGATTTGCAAAAAAGTTCTTATAAGCCTTCTCTAAATGCAGCTGCACATTCGCAAGTGCAAGAGAATCTACTTCTTATTTCAAAATCGGGCTGATTTTCTTGTAAATCAGCATGACGATTACGGAATCCAGAAATCCCTTGAGCAGATTGAACGGCGCCACGGCAAACATAACAAATGTGCTCAAACTGGTAATATTCGGATTAACCGCTGTTCCCATACCAATCAGTGCTTCGATTGGCATTCCGAACGCCTTGCCATACACAGGCAGGAGAACAAATGCGTTCATAACGCATCCCAACGCAACCATCAAAAGCGTTCCGGCAATCATTCCGATGAGAGCACCCTTTTTTGAGTGATCGCGCTTATAAATGATACCCGCAGGTATAACAAATGAACATCCGATGATAAAGTTAGCAAGCTCACCGACACCGGCAGTCTGCGTTCCGTTGATAACAAAATTCAACAAAATCTTCACCAGTTCAATGGCAGCTCCTGCTGCCGGTCCCATTGCAAAGCAGCCAATCAATACCGGCACTTCACTAAAATCAATCTCATAGAAGGACGGTGCAAACG
>CALZPS010000184.1 GCA_945827765.1 uncultured Lachnospiraceae bacterium
CGACGTCCGGTTCTTCTTCATCCGGCGTTTCATGGTTCTCGTCTTCCCTATAAAACAACGCATTTACAAATTCATCTGCATCAAACTTCTGCAAGTCTTCGATTTTCTCTCCGACCCCGATATATTTTACCGGAATTCCCAACTCTGACTGAATCGCCACCGCGATTCCGCCTTTGGCCGTTCCATCCATCTTAGTCAGGATTACACCGGTAATCTCTGCAACCTCGTTGAACTCTTTGGCCTGTGCCAATGCATTTTGTCCGGTAGTGGCATCTAGTACAACGAGCGTCTCCCGATATGCTTCCGGATATTCACGCTCGATGACACGGTTGATTTTTTTCAATTCTTCCATCAGATTCTTTTTATTGTGAAGTCTTCCTGCTGTGTCACAAAGCAGAATGTCTGCATGTCTCGCCCTCGCAGCGGCAACTGCATCAAAGACAATGGCTGCCGGGTCAGCACCCTCCTGTCCGCCAATCATATCCACCTGTGCACGGTCTGCCCATTCCTTCAGCTGCTCTCCTGCTGCCGCACGGAATGTATCTGCAGCCGCCAGAATCACTTTTTTATGCTGTGCACGAAACTTGCCCGCAAGTTTTCCGATAGTCGTCGTCTTTCCGACTCCGTTGACTCCGATCACAAACACAACCGACTGTCTATTTTCAAATTCATAAGCGGTCTCACCCACATTCATCTGCTCTTTGATGCTGTCGATCAAAATCTGACGGCATTCGGACGGTTTTTTAATATGCTCTTTCTTTACCTTTTCCCGCAGGTCATCGAGTATTTCTTCCACCGTGCGTACGCCGAGATCACCCATAATCAGGGTTTCTTCCAATTCCTCATAAAAATCATCATCAATCTCCGAGAAACCGAAGAAAATGCTGTCCATGCCGGACACAATACTATCTCTCGTCTTGGTCAGTCCCGATACCAGACGTTTAAAAAATCCCTTTTTTTCTTCCATGACCTTTCACCTCACATTTTTACACAGTCTGCGCAGTAAATGCGCAGACTGTATATGAACAATCATCCATCATTTTTCCAGTTCGTCCTCCAGAAGGTCTACAGATACCAATGTCGATACCCCCTTCTCCTGCATGGTAATACCATACAGCCGGTCTGCTGCCGTCATCGTACCGCGCCGGTGTGTGATGACGATAAACTGCGTATGTGCCGTCAGCTTATGTAAATACTTCGCATAACGAGTCACATTGTTATCATCCAATGCAGCCTCAATCTCATCCAAAAGACAAAACGGTGATGGTTTTAAATTCTGAATGGCAAACAGCAGCGAAATCGCGGTCAACGCTTTCTCTCCACCGGAAAGCTGCATCATGTTCTGCAGTTTCTTTCCCGGCGGCTGTGCGATGATGCGGATTCCCGCCTCCAGCACATCCTCATCTTCCATCAATTCAAGCGTTCCTTTCCCGCCTCCGAACAGCTGCTTGAATACACTGTCAAATTCTTTGGAAATCAAAGCAAACTGTTCGGTGAACTGTTTGCGCATCGCGTTGTCAAGCTCCTCGATGATTTTTACAAGAGTAGCCTCCGCCTCCACCAAATCATCATGCTGGGTCTTGAGAAATTCATATCGTTCAGAAACATTCTTATAATCCTCGATTGCATTAACATTGACAGAGCCAAGTTTCTTGATTTCTGTCTTCAATGTCTGAATCTGCCGTTTCATATATGATAAGTCCGTCAGATTTTCATTCCGCAGCTCCATCGCTCGGCTGTAAGTCAGCTCGTATTCATCCCACATGTAATTTATCTGTTTGTCCGATGCCTCCTCATAAGACTCTCGGCGGCTGTTTAGACGGAACACTTCTTTGTCGAGATCTGCCATATGTTTGGACAGTTCTTCCCGCTTTTCCAGAAATGACTTGTGTTTTTGATTCAATTCTTCCCGTTTGGCAACCTGATTTTTGATTTCCTGCTGGATTTCCTCAAACAGTTCCTTAGAATTCTCGATGGTCTTCCGCAAATCCTCAATTTGCTGTTCTTTTGCCTGAATTTCTTCAGACGCATTGCCCTTGTTCTCGTCCAGTTCTTTCAGTTCACTTTCAAAACGGGTAATCTCTTCATGGATCCGGTTTTCATTTTCCCGGATAAAAGTATGCTGCTGTTCCAGACTCGCACAGGAAAGATGGGCTTCCTCGGAGTGGTGCATTTGTATACTCTCCTGCTCGCGGTCTTTCTCCAATGCTGTCTGCAGCTGCTCAATTTTTTGATTCAGTTCCTGTTCCAATTTTTCAGAAGTTTCCAATTCCACCTGAATCGATTCTTCATTTGTCGTGATTTCTTTTAAACGTCCCTCCAAATCAGAAAGCTCATTTTTATATCTGTTTTGCCGCAGCACCAGTTCTCGCTGTTTCGACTGAATCTGCTCGACATTCATCTTGGCTGTGTTCTCGACAATCGACGCTTTCCGGAGCTCCTGCTGAATCTGGTCAATCACAGCATAACAGTCGGCTCGTTTCTGTTTCACCTGGTTGACATCCTTCTCCAACTCTCCCATCTCAACTTTCAGCTGCGTCACTGTCTTTTCCAGGTCCTCAATCTCTCTGCGCCTGCTCAACAGATTGCTGGAATTCTTAAATGCGCCTCCGGTCATGGAACCGCCCGGATTCAACAAATCTCCGTCCAGTGTAACCAGCCGAAGTGACTGTCTGTACTTTCTGGATATGGCAATCGCATGGTCGATATGGTCAACCACGATGGTCCGCCCCAGCAGTTGATCTGCCAGACTCTGAAACTTCGTTTCCACATATACCAGCTTATTTGCCAGTCCGATCACACCGGGTTCTTTGAGTGCCGCCTCGTCGCGCATGACATTCCCATGCATGGCAGTCAATGGCAGAAAGGTCGCACGTCCCAGCTTGTTCTGTTTGAGATATCCAATCATTCGCTTGGCAGTCTCTTCCGTATCCGTGACAATATTCTGAATGCTGCCTCCAAGAGCTGTCTCCACAGCAATCTCGTACGCTTTCTCCACTTTGATGATGTCTGCCACGACTCCCAAAAGACCCGGCTCGATGTCTTTTCGCGCCATCACCTTACGGATGCTGTTTCCGTAGCCGTCATAACGCTCGGTAATATTCTTTAAAGATTCCAGACGCGAGGCCTCTCTGTGGTAGGCAGTCTGTCCAACCCTCAATTTTTCCTGTTTTGCGGCAATTTCCTGTTGATAAACAGCAATCTGCTCTTCTGTCTTGTGAACCTGCTGTGTGTATCTTCCAATCTCTCCGGTAATCTGTTCTAGCTCTCTCTCATATGCCGACAGGGAGTTATTTTGCTGCTCCCCTTCACTGGCAATCTCCAGAATCATTCTGCTAAGCTCCGACTTGCGGGTATTAAACTGCTCCTGAGAAGTCGTATAGTACGAGATTTTTTCTTTCATGGATACACGATTGTTGAGAATATCCATGATTTCCTGCTTGTTGTTTTCCACCTGTGCAGACTGCTCGGCAATCCGGCTTTGAATCTCAATCAGCGTTTCATTTGCCTGGCGGTCATTCTGCAAAGCCTCCGACAATTTCTGCTGTATCTCCTGCCGTTCTGTCTCCAACGCCTTTTTCTGATTCTCACGGATTTCTATTTCGGCATGAATCGACTGCAGACGATTGTCATAATGTTCATCATTCATCCGCACCGTATTAATCTGCTCTTTTAAGACGTTGATCTGACCTTCCAATTGCTGTTTCAAAAGTGTCGTCTCATTCAACTGACTTTTCGCCTTCTCAATAGAAAAGTCGATATCATCCACTTCTTCCTCGATGGCATCATATTCCTTTTTCATTTCCTCATAACGGACACTTGCCTCATCAAGTTCTGTCGTCGAATTTTCCAGCAGTCCGTCAATCTCCCGAATCTGGTCCTTGATTCGCTCCGTCTCCAGAAGAAACATATTAATATCAAAGGTCTTCAGTTCTTCTTTTTTCTTTAAATATTCCCTCGCCACCTCGGACTGCTTTTTCAACGGTCCGATCTGCTTTTCCAACTCGCTTAGAATATCATTGACACGGGTCAGATTCTGTCTCTCTTCTTCCAGTTTCTTTACCGACATATTCTTGCGCCTGTCTCTTATACACATCTGACGCTGCCGACGATACTCCTTGTGTA
>CALZPS010000185.1 GCA_945827765.1 uncultured Lachnospiraceae bacterium
ACACAAGGAGTATCGTCGGCAGCGTCAGATGTGTATAAGAGACAGGAATACGCAGTTCGCAGGCAGGGGCGGCGGAAAACCGGAGATGGTACAGGGGTCGGTGAAAGGGAATGAAGAGCAGTTGAGGGAATGGATAATAAGAGAAAGTGAGGAATTGCCAAAATGAAAAGAAGTCCTGAATCAAAGGCTCTCTGGAGACTATTTACTCCGCTGCTGGCATATTGGATAGTAAAGCTGGTAGTGGATTTTTTGACAACCTGTGTGATGATGATTGTCAAGGCGGAAGAGATTGCTCCGCTGGTGAATAATAATCAGCAGACGGTGACCGAAGAAGAAATGCAGAAAATCATGATTGAAATGAGCAAAATCGTACAAGAGTTTTATGTGCAGTATCAGTTAGAATGTACGGTTGCACTGGCTGTGTGTATGATTTTGGTCATGGGGATTATGTTCTGGCAGGATCGGAAAAGAGAGGCGAAGGAACGAACTGAGCCTGTAAATATGGTATCTGCCGTGAAATATATCCCGATTGTAGGGCTTGGCATTGCCTTTTGTCTGGTGGGAAATTGTTTGGCAGGGCTGAGCGGGCTGGTATATTCGGACGAGACGTATCAGGAGACGGCTGCCGTACTATATGGGGCGTCATTTTTGATTCAGCTTGTAAGCAGTGGACTTATCATTCCGCTGGCGGAAGAACTGTTTTACCGCGGACTGGTTTTCAAACGGTTCCGGGAGCAGGGCAGTTTCTTATTGGCAGCCGTACTTAGCACTTTTTTGTTTACCAGCGGTCACGGCAATCTGGTACAGGGATTGTATACGATTGTGTTGGGATTTCTGCTTTGCTTTGTATATGAAAAGGTTGGTTCCCTCAAAGCACCATTGTGCCTGCATATTACGGCGAATGTGGTATCCTTGTGCTGTACGCAGTTCGGGGTGTTCGACTGGCTGATGGCGAATAAAATGTGGATGGCGGTGCTGGCGGTTGCCGGAACATTCGTGGGCACAACGATATTGATGCGGGAGTCACAGGGACAGGTTCCCTGACTCAATATCCGAAATTACAATCATTTTTGAATAGTTTTTTTCATAGTTGTAATATAGGTAATAACTGAAAAACACCCCACCGGATGGTTCGGTTTGTTTGACCGTCCCTTCCGGCGGAGTATTTTTCTGAGCTAACGAGTCGAGGAACCTGTCCCCATTGACTCCCGACGTCAAAAATTTCCTATTTACAAATGCACCAAAATATTGTAAACTATGCAAAAGACAGAGTGCGCTCTGTCTTTCGCAGCCAGACACCTCGCAGCAGTCTGCGGGGCATTTGATTATTGCGGCAGTTGCCAAATACCCGTGGAGGCACGGCAGCTTGGCTCGTTGCCCGCAGAAATAAAAGAATACGAAAGGACAGCGGTTATGAGCAGAGAAAAGGACGCTCAATACCAGGGTTTGTACCGACCTGAATTTGAGCATGACAACTGTGGTATCGGTGCAGTGGTGAATATCAAAGGTGTGAAGAACCATGAGACGGTGGCAGACGCACTGAAGATTGTAGAAAATCTTGAACATAGAGCAGGCAAGGACGCCGAGGGTAAGACAGGAGACGGAGTTGGAATCTTGTTACAGATTTCACATCAGTTTTTCTCCAAGGTCTGTGAACCCCTCGGCTTTTCTTTACCCGCAGAACGGGAATACGGCGTGGGAATGTTTTTCCTGCCGCAGGATGAACTGAAAAGAAATCAGGCGAAGAATATTTTTGAGGTCATCGTGGCAAAGGAAGGGTTGGAATTTCTCGGATGGAGAGAAGTTCCGGTGTGCCCGTCCGTACTCGGGAAAAAAGCAGTGGAATGTATGCCGTATATCATGCAGGCATTTATCAAGAAACCGGAGAAACTAGAGAAGGGAATCGCGTTTGACCGGCGTCTCTACGTCGTGCGCCGTATTTTTGAGCAGAGCAGTGACGACACGTATGTGGTGTCTCTTTCCAGCCGCACGATTGTGTATAAAGGAATGTTTCTGGTCGGACAGCTGAGACTGTTTTTTAAAGATTTACAGGATGAGGATTATGAGTCGGCAATCGCTATGGTGCACTCTCGTTTCAGTACGAACACCAACCCGAGCTGGGAGCGGGCACATCCGAACCGCTTTATGGTACATAATGGTGAAATCAATACGATTCGCGGAAATGCCGACAAAATGCGCGCCAGAGAAGAAACGATGGAATCGGATTTCTTGAAGGGCGAGCTACATAAGGTGCTCCCCGCAATCAATTCTTCAGGCTCAGATTCGGCGATGCTGGACAATGCGCTGGAATTTATGGTGATGAGCGGAATGGAACTGCCGCTGGCAGTGATGATTGCCATCCCTGAGCCATGGGAAAACAACCGCAGCATGTCACAGAATAAAAAAGATTTTTACCAGTATTATGCGACCATGATGGAGCCATGGGATGGTCCGGCATCCATTTTGTTCTCTGATGGTGACGTTATGGGTGCAGTGCTTGACCGCAATGGTCTGCGTCCGTCACGTTATTACATTACGGATGATGACAGACTGATTCTTTCCTCCGAGGTAGGTGTGCTGGATATCGACCCGGCGAAGATACTGGTCAAGGAAAGACTTCATCCCGGTAAAATGCTGTTGATTGATACTGTACAGGGAAAGGTCATCGATGACGAAGAACTGAAAGAATATTATGCGAATCAGGAACCATACGGAGAATGGCTGGACAGCAACATGATTCAGCTGAAGGATTTGAAAATACCTAACGAGGATGTTCCTCAGTATACCAAAGAGGAATGTATGAGACTGCAGAAAGCGTTTGGCTATTCTTATGATGAAGTGAAGACCTCCATCCTGCAGATGGCAAGGAATGGGGGAGAGGGAACGGCAGCCATGGGAATTGATATCCCGCTGGCTGTGCTGTCACAGATCAATCAGCCACTGTTCGGTTATTTCAAACAATTGTTTGCACAAGTAACAAACCCGCCGATTGATGCGATTCGTGAGAAAGTAGTGACCTCGACAACCATCTATATCGGGGCAGACGGAAACCTGCTTGAAAAGAAAGAATCGAACTGTAAAATGCTTCGTGTGCATAATCCGATTCTTACCAACACGGACCTTTTGAAAATCAAACACATGGATGTGGAAGGTTTTCAGGTGGCAGAGATTCCGATTACCTATTACAAAAACACCAGTCTGGAAAAAGCAATGGAGTATCTTTTCATTGAAGTGGACCGTGTGATCCGCAGCGGGGCAAATATTCTGATTCTCTCTGACAGGGAAGTGGATGAGTACCATGTGGCAATTCCGTCGCTGTTGGCGGTGTCCGGTCTGCAGCAGCATCTGGTGCGGACGAAGAAACGTACGTCGGTGGCGATGATTCTCGAATCCGGTGAGCCGAGAGAAGTACACCATTTTGCAACCCTGCTCGGATATGGGTCATGCGCCATCAATCCATATCTGGCGCACGAGTCGATTCGCCAGTTGATTGACAGTAATATGCTGCACAAAGATTATTATGCGGCGGTTGATGATTACAATGATGCGGTGCTTGGGGGAATCATCAAAATTGCTTCCAAGATGGGTATTTCCACGATTCAGTCTTATCAGGGAGCTAAGATTTTTGAGGCAATCGGTCTCAAAAAAGAATTTATCGACAAATATTTTACGGATACAGTAAGCCGGGTGGGCGGAATCGGCATTGATGAGATTGCCAAAGACTACCTCGCATTCCACACGGCGGCATTTGATCCGCTGGGGCTGAATGTGGATATGACATTGAACAGTATCGGCAGGCATAAATCCAAGAGTGGCGGGGAGGAGCATCTTTACAATCCGCAGACCATCCATATGCTGCAGCAGTCCACCCGCCGGGGTGATTATGAGATGTTCAAACAATATACGAAAATGGTGGATGCTGAGGGTGAGAAAATCAATCTGCGCGGTCAGCTGGAATTCAATTATCCGAAGAAAGGCATACCGATTGATGAGGTGGAGAGTGTGGATTCCATCGTGACGCGTTTTAAGACCGGGGCAATGTCTTACGGCTCTATTTCGCAGGAGGCGCACTGTCTCTTATACACATCTCCGAGCCCACGAGACCGTACTAGATCTCGT
>CALZPS010000186.1 GCA_945827765.1 uncultured Lachnospiraceae bacterium
GATCTAGTACGGTCTCGTGGGCTCGGAGATGTGTATAAGAGACAGGTTTTGGAGGGTGAATCTATGAAGGTATTAATCATTGGGTCTGGGATTTCCGGGCTTGCTGCGGCGATTGCGGCAGCTGATATGGGGGATGATGTAGTATTGGTTTCACCTTATCCGTCTGAACGGGCGCAGTCGGTAATGGCGGCGGGAGGAATCAATGCGGCAATCAATACTGCCGGAGAGGATGATTCCTGTGCACGTCATGCCATGGATACCATCAAAGGCGGTTGTTATCTGGAAAATGAAGATGATGTCCGGAGATTCTGTGAAAACGCGCCGGAGAATATTCGGTGGCTGGAGCAGATGGGGGTTGTCTTTAACCGAAATGAAGATGGCGCAATCAGTCTGAGAGCTTTTGGCGGACAAAGCAGAAAAAGAACCGCTTATTCCGGAGCTTCGACCGGGAAACAAATCGTTACGGCACTTGTTCAGAAGTGCCGGGAGTACGAGATTGACGGCAGAATTCAGCGAAAACTGGGGCTTTATTTTTATTCGGGGCTAATCAGGGATGGGGTATGTTACGGCGCGTTGTTCTGTAAGCAATATACCGGAGAACTTCAGGCATTTTATGCAGATGCGGTCATTATGGCTACCGGTGGTCTTAATAAGCTTTTTGGCAAAACAACCGGTTCCGAACTGTGTGACGGTTATGCAACAGGGCGTCTGTTTACCCAGGGAGTGAAGCTGAGGAATCTGGAATTTATTCAGTATCACCCTACCACCATTGAGACAGATTATAAGCGGATGCTCATCACAGAGGGAGCCCGGGGTGAGGGTGGACGTCTCTACTATCTGGACGGAGAGAAAAGGGTTTATTTCATGGAGGAAAAATACGGTCCGAATGGAAATCTGATGTCCAGAGATATTGTTTCCCGATGCATCTATGATTGCCCGTCCCAGGTATATCTCGATATTTCCTTTCTTGGGGAGAAATTGATTCATGAACGGCTGGAGGAGGTTTATCAGCTCTGCAAAGACTATATCGGATTGGATGTCACCAAGGAACCTATTCCTGTCGCACCGTCCATTCATTTCTTTATGGGCGGCATTCGGGTAGACCGGAACCATAGGACGAATATTCTTCGTCTATATTCGGTTGGGGAATGTGCGTCGAAATACCACGGGGCTAACCGGTTGGGAGGAAATTCCCTTATGGCAGCCGTTTATTCCGGCAGAGTAGCGGCAGAAGCGATTCATAGAGAAGAAGCTGCCAGTGTCCGTGAAGAGGATTTTGCATCCTACATTGAGCAGGAAAAGGCTGCGATAAAACGCATCAAGGAGAGCAGAAGCCTGTTCCCTAGTATATACATAATGAGGAATATGGCGGATGTTATGAATTATAATCTGGGAATTACCAGGACCCGGAAGGGGCTTTTGGAGGGAGTGGAGGCATTGGACTTTTATCTGAATTCGGTGAAGTCCATAAAGTTTGACCCCACTGTGTCTTTGTATGAGAACTATCGGATTTATTATATGCTGTTGCTTGCCAAAGTTATTATGCGTTCGGCAATGGAAAGAGAGGAAACGAGAGGTGCGCATATAAGAGAAGATTTTCCGGAAACCAAAGAGTCATTTCGAAAATGTTCTGTCGCAGAACTGGTTGACGGTCAGATACAGATTTATTTCGAAGCAGAATCCGGTGAAAAAGGAGAGTGCATGGTATGAAAATCAGAATAAAAAGACAGGACGAGCCGGAATCAGCGCCATATTGGCAGACCTTTGATTATTCAGGGGAGGGGCGAAAAACAGTTGCCGGGATTTTGGATGAAGTGAATTACCGGGATGATTTGATAGATGAAAACGGAGTGCCATCAAGAAGGATTCGATGGGAGTGCAGCTGTATGCAGAAGATGTGCGGTGGCTGCGCAATGATTATAAACGGAATACCGACACTTGCCTGTGGGAGATTTGTGGACACAGCGAAAGAGGAGTTACTTGTTCTGGAGCCTCTGACGAAATTTCCGGTCATCTCTGATCTCATCACGGATCGTTCTTGTATTTTGGAGCATCAGAAGGCTGCACTAATGTATCTGGGGAAAAAGGGTGCCGAAGACGAAAAGGAGTTTGCCAATCGGTATTCTGTCGCAAAATGCATAAAGTGCGGATTGTGTCTGGAAGTATGCCCCAACTATGTGAGAGGCGATGGGAAGTTTTATGGAGCGGTTCTGGCAAACGAGGCGTATCTGCTCTATACTTCTTCTGAAGATCGGAAAAAGGCAATTGCAAAGGAATACCGAAAGCATTTTGCAGCAGGATGTTCTAAATCGCTTGCCTGTAGAGATATCTGTCCTATGAAGATACCTACGTTGTCCTCAATAGGTTATTTGAATCGCGCACGGTTAGTGTGACAGAATTCTGGTGCTTCATGTATAGGAGACAGTATGGAAAATAAACTAAAACCAGTAGAATTTTATTTCGGAAAAGCAGGAAGCTTTTTGCCACTTTTAGCGGCATGTTTCATGATTATATGGGCTGCATGCAGTCAGTCCAATGTGAACGGATATGTGGTTGCATTTTTCGTGGCGGTAATTGTGGGTGCAGTTTTTGCAAAGGATGATAAAGCATATGGGGCAGCTATCATTTATGGATTAAGTAAGCCTATGTTTTCAGTCATTGTACTAGCTGTTATACTGGCAGCCATTTCAGGGAAAATGATTTCTTCAAGTGGTATGATACAAACCATTGCGTCATATGTGGTTTCGGTTGGACTTACCGGACGCCTGTTTGTGGTCGCTGCCTTTGTAATGACCTGTCTGCTGGCGTTTGCGACAGGTACATCGGTTGGCACTTATTTTGTTGTGATTCCGATTTTGTTCCCGGTGGGTGTGATGGCGGGAGTAGCCCCGGAATATATGATTGGTGCGATTGTTTCGGGAGCCGCATTTGGTGACAATTTGGGACCTATTTCGGATACCACCATTGCATCCTCTGCGACCCAGCATGCCGAATTGGGAATGGTGGTAAAGACCCGTACCCGGTATTCTGTTCCGGCAGCAGTAGGGGCTTTGGTTCTGTTCTTCGTACTTACCAAAACAACAGAAACCACCGCTGTTCTGGAGGGAATAGAAGAAACCGCGATTAAGCCGGTGAGTCTTTTGATGTTGGTGATTCCTGTTGTGATTATCACCCTGTGTCTCAAGCGTAAGCATCTTGTGGTGGCATTGTCATGGGGAATTGTAGCCGGCGCTGTAGTGGGGTTACTTAGCGGACTGTATTCTGTAAGCGATTTTTTGGCTTTCCCCGGAGGATTTGCGGTAGAGGGTCTTGTGATATCAGCCATCACAGGCACGACAGGCACCGTTTGTATGTTGATCGGAGTGTTTGCTCTGATTGGCGTGATGGAAGCGAGCGGGATGTTTGAAAGTGTGGGTTCTTTATTGAATCGTTTTGCAAAATCCAAAAGAAGTGCGGAAGCTACCATTGTTTTGTCCGCAGGGATTCTCAGCATGATTACGGGAGTTATTTCCGTGGCAATTGTGGCATTGGGTGACCTGGTTAACGAAATCGGCGAAAAAAATGGCGTGAATCCTTGTCGTCGCGCCAATCTGCTTGACTGTACCGGCTGTGTATTTTGCTTCCTATCTCCATGGACGGTACATTGCGTGATTCCGGCCCAACAGTCGGCCCAGTTTGGGGAAAACTTTGCAGTAGCGCCTGCATCCATTCCGTTTGTAAACTTCTATTCCATTTGCATGCTCATCATTTTAATCACAGCTATCCTTACCGGATACGGAACGGTAAAGAAAGGTAAATAGTATGACAGAAGATATTGCTTCTATCAGCCCCCAAATGCACAAACTTTTTATTTTAGGTATTGACTCTCTCGTAGCGTAACTGTTTACGATTGAACCGAAAGGAGAAAATAATGAAAACCGTAAAAGACGTGTCGGAGATAACCGGAATCAGTATAAGGACGTTAAGATATTATGACGAAATCGGTTAAATGGGATTATTGAGTTAATAACGGACTGTCTCTTATACACATCTGACGCTGCCGACGATACTCCTTGTGTAG
>CALZPS010000187.1 GCA_945827765.1 uncultured Lachnospiraceae bacterium
TATCTCCCGGAACCGTCACGGTATAAGAAGTGGTATCTGGTGCAAATGCCGGAGAAAGCGTTCCCGGATTTACCTGCAGACTGTTTAATTTACTGTTACCGTCTTTCTCCTCGGCCGCAGTATTGTTATTATCGGCCGGAGTATTATTATTTGAATTCGTATTGCCGTTATTGCTACCGCCTGTGTTATTGTTGTTATTGCCGGTGTTATTGTTTGTCGTTTGTGCATTACCGGTAACAGAGCCGCCGGATCTGCTCGGTGAAACAGATGCCCCCGTTTCCCAATCAAAAACTTCAGCACTTCCTGAGACAGATACATGATGTGTCCCTTCTCTCAAAATTTTAAAACTGACCGTGAAACTCAGGGAACTTTGCCCTGCACCTGTCGCATTCTGGCTGAAATACACGCTTCCCGATCCACCATTTGCTCCGCTTGAACAGCTCACCACCGACAAGCTTGATGGATCATACTCCAAAATAACATCTGTACCCCCAATATCAGCCCCTGACATTGAGGCTGTACAAGTAACCGTAACCGTACTTCCGACATTTCCGGAGGTACTCGACACACTTACATTTGCCGATGCGGCATGCGCTTCATTCGGCATCATCGCCACGAGTATAAAAAAGCTTAACAATAAAGCCCCTGATCTTATTCTTCTCTTCATCTATAATCTCCCCTGTTATTGTTGAATTGATGCAATCCTAATATTGTGTTTTTGTACAATCAACAAGTCCTGTGCATTTACCTTACCATTTCGGTTCGTATCCGCCGCTGCAAAATACACTCCATCCAATGTTTTCACATGAATATTATTCTTTTGAATCATCAGTAAATCCTGTGCATTGATTCTGCCGTCCCCATTCACATCCCCATAAATAATAACATTATATGTGAACTTCAATGTTCCATTTCTGTCGTATACGCGCACCTGATCACCCGTGCCGACATTTCCTGTCTTAACCGTACCATTCGATGTCGTAATCTTAATATTTCCATTTGTCACGGAGAATTTCTGTGCAAAGTCTGCTGCACTGATTGGGAAATCCGCAATTCCAGTAATCGTATTGTTACTATTCACATTATAGTTCGTACTCTCAACACGGGGTGCACTGTCTTGATTGTCTGTACCTCCCTGACTGCCCTCTGCCTGTCTTACCACATTAATTGTATACGTTCGAACACTTCCGTTCTGTGCCTTCGTGGTAATCTGGAATAGATTTGTACCTACATTCAAGCTCTTATTTCCTGTTCCGCTTACGCTTGTCGTAGATGCAATTGCCTCCGCTGAAATCGTAATACCTGACACGCTGTACGGAACAATGACTGAATACGAGGTTTCGTATATACTAAAGGTCGGGGTCAAAGTCTGTCCGGAAACAGTCAATGATTTCAGCATATAGTTCGGATTGTCATTTCCGGTTGGTTTCGCGCAGGCCTTCTCCGGCATATTCCGGTAAACCGGGATTTTAAAAATCAACGCAGACTTCCTTGCATTCTCATCATACCCCGCTGCAACGTGCTGTCCTTCACTGATTGCACCTTGTACATTGGTCATATACTGATGATTGTATATATTCGACCCCTGTACATTGAATTTTTTCAGATACATGGTATCTTGTCCGACATTTACGTAATTCGAGCCGTAATACAGGGCGCCGCCCCGGATGGATTTCTCCCTTGTATTCCACGGTCTTCCATATGTGGTATATCCCGATCTGCCGCTTGCATACCATAATCCTCTCTGCACAGCGTCCATACTGCCTTCTCTATACGCGCCGATATTAAAGTAATTATAATATCCCTCATATCCGGGAACTGTACCGGATATACAGCCGCCTTCACCGTTCCTTCCCTGTTCCTGAATCATCATGGAAGCCAACGTCAGTGGACACACCTTCGTCTCCGCTGCGATATCCATAATTACATCTACATAACTTCTTCCGTCACAGTTCCCCGCAAGATATGTACCACTCACCATATTGGTCAGATCTTTCTTTTTTTGTGCGATTTGCTCACTGCTCAACGCATTTACATCATAGCTCTGTTTGATAAATTGGAAGATATTGTTACTGTCCAGAAAATTCCGCGGATCCATACAATATTGAATCATTTCTTTGGAGGCCATGACCCATCCACCGGAGTCAAACACTGTCCATTCACCCGTCTCCCAGTTATATGCGCCGTTCTGGGTGGACTTCCAGGAAGAAATACTGCTGGTATGAACCAGATTCTTACCCAGTGCACTTTCTGCAGCAATTACGTCATTCCAGTTCAAATTGGTCTGCTGTGCTTCAAATATCCAATTCGGATACTGCATATGCAACGCCATTAACTGTGCTTTATAAGATTCCGGAAATCCCTGTGCTGTCAGATAAGCATCAAAATCATCTGTATTGCGCTCCGTCACCTGGATATAAGCGGAGGATACCCAGCCCACCATACCTGATACACTCATTCGATACCATACTGTCCCGTTCACATTTCTTTCTTCTAGTATTTCACCCGTTTGTCCATTTTTCAGAAAACCGATAATCTTGGTATTGGTTGTCCCCGGATTATCCCGCACATTCAAGCTGGAACCCTCATAGATTCCAACGACCGTCCCTATTTTCATATTTTCTGCATTCACATTGATGTCTGAAAACAGGCACGCCACTGCCAGCACAAGTACGGCTATACTTCCGGCGGCCACCTTTTTCCAATTATTCTCTCGTATCTTCATTTTTTATCTCCCCTTAAAGATACAAACTACCCCTTTATAAGTATGTTTTTTCTATCTATTTGTCCCTTGATTAAAATGATAAGCTGCCCGATACATGGGACAGTCGTCGATTTCTTCGTGATTTGTATTCTCGAAACCGAGTAATATAATTATACGTGATTTCATTTGCTAATGCAAGTTTTTTGTAACAGTTCGACGGTTCGCGTTTCGTCGGTTCTCGCTCTTTTTCCAATCCGACGGTTTGGCAATATTCTGTTTCCATTTGTTGAGTTCCGTTTGTTCTCAAAATTTTCACTTTTCCTTCTCTGCTTTTAGTGTTATACTACATGATGAACCTGTTAGTTCACGCGTACAAAGGAGGGAAATTTCATTATGAAATTAGTGATTACTATGAGTAGGCGATTCGGTACAGGAACCCATGTGATTGCACAGGAACTGTCTGAAAGACTGGACATCCCTGTATACGATAAAGCATACATCGAGCAGAAACTCGGTGAACAGGAGTACGAGAATGAAGTGGAGGTCATTCAGGAGCTGGCACAAAAGCCATGCATTATTCTCGGCCGCTGCGCGTCCGACATCTTGAGAGACCGAATGAACGTGCTCAATATCTTCATCTGTGCCGACAAAGAATTCCGTATCCACCGGATCGAGCAGTCCGATCATCTGACTTACGAAGAGGCCAAAGAGCTTGTGGAGCGTACGGACGCAGAGCGTGCCGCATATTATTATGAGCACACCGGCAAGACATGGGGCGATGTCAATGATTATCATATGATACTGGACACCAGCGAACTGGGCGTGGAAAACTGTGCGGATATCCTGATGCACTACTTTGAAAAGGCAGAATATATTTGAGCCAAGGGACAAATGGACATAAAATACATGCTTGCATGTATTCTTATGTCTATGGGTCCCGCAAAACATGAGCAAGTAGCCATTTTTCGCAGAAAAATGCGCGGATTGCGAATGTTTTCGTCGATTTCGGGAGTGCGAAGCACGAAGAAATCGACGTCAGGCTCATTTGTCGGGCAGCTCATATATTTAGAACTCCTCGAAGAATTAACACACAAAAAAGCGTCCGGCGGACGCTTTTTTGTCACTTTACTCTGTCTCTGACTGTTTCACGGTCACACCCAGTTTCCGGAAATCAATCTTCTTCCACAACTTTTCATTGACCGTAATCTCTGTTTCCTCTTTCCACTGCTCTAACAAGGATTCAAACTGCTCATTCTTACGCTGCTCAACAATCGCCTCTTTCTTGCTGTCGGTCGCATCCCGGTCTGTCTCTTATACACATCTCCGAGCCCACGAGACCGTACTAGAT
>CALZPS010000188.1 GCA_945827765.1 uncultured Lachnospiraceae bacterium
CTTCCGGCTTTCCGCTTAAGATTTTGTCAATCTGACCCTGACCGATAATGGAATAGCCTTCCTTGCCGATGCCGGTATCGTAAAACATCTCATTGATATCTTTTAAACGGCAGACTGCTCCGTTAATGAGGTATTCACTTTCTCCCGAACGATACAATTTTCTGGTAACAGTCACCTCTTCATAATCAACCGGAAGCTGATGGTCGGCATTATTCAGCGTGATTGCAACCGACGCATAGCTCAACGGCTTACGGTTTTCGGTTCCCGAAAAAATAACATCCTGCATGGAACCACCCCGGAGCTGTTTCACGCGCTGCTCTCCCAGAACCCAGCGAACTGCATCAGCAACATTACTTTTTCCGCTTCCGTTCGGGCCTACGATCCCGGTAATACCCTCATGAAAATCAAATTTTATCTTGTTTGCGAAGGATTTAAATCCTTGTACTTCTATGCTTTTTAAATACATACGTCACCTGTTTTTATTTTGATTTATTCTTCAGTTTCAAGATTGCGTGATAAGCCGCCTGCTGCTGTGCTACTTTCTTGGTACGGCCGCTGCCACTGCCCATACATTCCTCACCTACGTAAACATCCACATAAAATGCTTTATCATGGTCGGGTCCTTCCTCTTTAACAAGCCGATATGATATCTCTTCACAGCCCTCTGCCTGTATCATCTCCTGCAAAATAGTCTTACTATCGAAGAAGAGTTTTTTGTCCTCCAAATCTGACAAAATATGCCTGTGGATAAACTCTTTTGCATTAGTAAAACCACCATCCAGATAAATTGCTCCAATCAGTGCCTCACATGCGTCCGATGTAATGGAATCACGGAATCGCCCGCCAGTTGCCTCTTCACCTCTGCCCAACAATAAATATTCCCCAAGCTGAATATCTCTTGCACAAAATGCCAATGACGGCTCGCAGACCATACTGGCTCTTGTTTTAGTAAGCTCCCCCTCCGAAACCTGCGGATTCTCACGGAATAAAAATTCACTGGATACCAGTTCGAGCACCGCATCACCAAGAAATTCCAGTCTCTCATTACACTCATATTTTGGTAAATGTTTTTCATTGATATAAGAGCTATGCATCATCGCCCGCTGAAGCAGAGAAAAATCTTTGAACTTGTAGCCGATTTTCTGCTCCAATTCATGTAATTGTTTGCCCATCTGCCTTTTCCTTTCCTTCCAAGAATACCCATGATAAGAGAAAAGCCCTGACGGGCTTTCTCTTATCAGAACGAAGAGCTGTAAGCAGCTCTTCGCGCAATATCATTCACACCTGACTGTGCCGGCCACAAATTCCGCACAGCTTTACAGATATTTTTCAATTGCATCGTAAGCATCCTGAACAGTAGAAATCTTCATCAGTTCATCATCTGAGATTGTAATCTGAAACTCACTCTCAATCAATTCTACGATAGAGAGCACATCTAAAGAGTCTGCGCCCAGATCTTCTACAAATCTTGTCTCCGGAGTAATATCCTCGATATTTGCATCTTCCTTCACTTCTACAATGATTTTCAACAATTCTTCAAATTCCATGGTTTTCTTCCTTTCTCTTGTCATTGATTATAATAATGATATGAAATTTATATCATTTTACCTTATCATCGCCTGGGCCTGAAGAGTCACAACCCTATTCTTCAGCGTTTTGAATCGCCTCACCGATTTTTTCATTGATATGCTGCTCATGAAACGTCACACACTGGATAATAGACGTGCATATCTCTTTCGCCGTAGAGTTTCCATGTGTCTTGACCACCAGTCCTTTTAATCCGAGCATCGGTGCACCGCCGTATTCACTTGCATCAAATGTTTTCAGTGTTTCCTTCAATGCCGGTTTAACCAAAATTCCTCCAATCTTGCTGCGAAGAGAAGTCATCATCCCGGCTTTTACCTTGTGAATCAAAGTAGAGCCGACCCCTTCATACAATTTCAAAATCACGTTTCCTACAAAGGCTTCACAGACAATCACATCCACGTCCCCTTTCGGAATATCTCTCGCCTCGACACTGCCAACAAAATTGATATCCTTGCAGGCTTTTAATTTCGGAAAAGTCTCTTTGACCAGCGCATTTCCTTTTTCTTCCTCGGCACCGATATTGACGATTCCCACGGTCGGATTCTTCTTTCCTATGACATGTTCCATATAAACAGAACCCATACGGGCAAACTGTACCAAATGAGATGCTCTGGCATCTACATTAGCTCCGCAGTCAATCAAAAGAGAGACGCCCTTTGCTGTCGGAATCAACGGTGCCAGCGGAGTTCTCTCCACGCCTTTGAGTTTTCCGATCAGTACCTGTCCTCCTACAAGAATCGCGCCTGAATTACCCGCAGAAACAACAGCATCCGCCCGTCCTTCCCGAACCAGTTTCATCGCCACTGCCATAGAAGAATCTTTCTTATGGCGTATCGCATATACCGGTGGCTCTGCCATCTCCACTTCCTCCGTAGCATTGATTACTTCAATCTGCTCCTTCGGATAATCATACGCTGATAGTTCCCGGTTTAGCACTTCCTCTTTCCCTGTCAGTAAAACATGTATCTCTTTATGTGTTTTCACAGCTTCTACTGCCCCTTTGACAACCTCTGCCGGTGCATTGTCACCACCCATGCCGTCCAGGGCCACTCTGGTAATCGTAGCCATGTCATTCCCTCCCTTATACTGCTGCTATTCATTCTACTAAACATCAAAATAAAAATCAATAAAAAATAGGAAAATATCCATAAAAAGGCTGCTCATAATCGAGCAGCCTTTTCGTCGCTTTTCTGTAATTAATCTACAGTAATGATTTCTTTTTTGTTGTAAGAGCCACATGCCTTGCACACTCTGTGAGGCATCATAAGTTCTCCACACTTGCTGCATTTTACAAGGTTCGGAGCACTCATCTTCCAGTTTGCTCTTCTCTTATCTCTTCTAGCTTTAGAAGATTTATTCTTTGGACAGATAGACATAGGTTACACCTCCTTAAAATTCTTAAACAGATCACGGACAACTGACATTCTGGGGTCAAGTCCTGTATCTTCACAGTCACAGGAGCCCTCATTTAGGTTCTGACCACAAACGTTGCAAATGCCCTTACAGTCTTCACTGCATAGAACTTTCGTCGGCCATCCTATTAATATCTCGTTATAGAGCATTTTGTCCACGTCAAGATAATATCCGTCAATATAATCGGATTCATCGAATCCCTCTCTCAGTTCTGCATCCGTTGTCGACAAATCGACCATTCTGGTGAAATTGAAATCAAACTCCTGCTCCACATCTGCGAGACAACGGTCACACGGAATCACAACAGAAACTTTTGTCTCTGCATGGATTCGCAGCTCCTTGTCCTTCATATGGTTGACAGTCACATGTACCGGTTCTTTTCGGATAATCGGAAATTTCCCCGCCTTCAGCTGAATAAAATCCATATCCATACAAACCGTCTCATCCACCGTCTTATGCTGTTCTGAAAGTACGTCTGATAGGTTGATTAACATATTCTTCACTCCTACTCACACCTTATCTATTATAGCATGTAAAATTAGTTTGTCAACTGAATTTTTACGATTTTTAGGATGTTTTTGTAACCTTTTTGTAACAGTTCTCCATATGAGTGAATTTATGTCTATGGGTCCCGCAAAACATTTACAGCAATGCCACGGTCTCTCTGGCAATTGCCAATTCTTCATTTGTCGGAACTACCAGCACCTTCACTTTAGAATCCGGTGTGGAAATCACAACTTCCTCGCCGCGTTTTTTATTTGCCTCTTCATCTACTTCAATACCAAGGTATCCAAGATAACTCAATACATCCGCACGAACCGCACCTGAGTTTTCACCGATACCTGCTGTGAACACGATATTGTCCACTCCATTCATCGCAGCAACATAGGAGCCGACGTATTTCGCCACGCGGTACGCAAATACTTCTAAGGCAATCTTTGCCGGAACATTACCCTCGGCAGCAGCCGCATCTAAATCACGGAAGTCACTGGAAAGGTTGTTGGAAAGACCATACACACCGGACTTCTTGTTCAGCATATTCATC
>CALZPS010000189.1 GCA_945827765.1 uncultured Lachnospiraceae bacterium
GAGATCTAGTACGGTCTCGTGGGCTCGGAGATGTGTATAAGAGACAGGGGATTTATTGCACCGGTTATTCTCGGTCTGCTGATCGGACAGCTGCGCAGTAAGCGATTCTCCAGAGTGGTTCAGACGGTTACATATATGCCATACTTTGTATCTGCGGTCGTATGTTGTACGTTGGCTGCCGAATTCTTGAAAGATACAGGTGCTATTACACAGCTGTTGACATTCTTTGGAGCAGAGAAACAGAACTGGCTGGCAAACAACAGCCCGACATTCTGGTTCATCAACTGTTTCCTTGGTATCTGGCAGGGAGCCGGATATGGAGCTATCATTTACATTGCTACGATAGCAGGTATTGACCAGACCTTATATGAGGCAGCATGTATCGATGGCGCGAGCCGCTGGCAGCGAGTATGGAATATCACGATTCCGAGTATCCTGCCGATTGTCGTGATGATGTTCACGATGCAGATTGGTCTTGTATTTATGACAGGTTTTGATAAAGTCCTGTTGTTGTACATGCCGACGACTTATGAATTTGCAGACTGTCTGTCGACATACACATACCGTATGGCATTTAGTACGGGCAACGACTTCAGTCTTTCCACGGCATCTGGTTTGTTCCAGTCTGTCGTTGGTACGATTTTATTGGTGACCGGTAATAAATTGTCAGCTAAGGCAACGAAGTTGTCGCTGTTCTAAAGGGAGGAAGAGACTATGGCAAAGAAAAGTAAATACAAAGACGGTATGGTCATCCACCCAAGTATCGGGGAGCGGATAGCTGACGTTATCATCTTGATTATACTGGGACTATGTATGTTCGCAGCAATCGTGCCGATGTGGCACACATTGATGGCATCCCTTTCCGAAGGAAATCTTTTGATTGCCAATGAGGGTGTGGCATGGAAATGGATTACATTGGATGGCAAACCGAATATAGCAGGTTATCTGAAAACACTGAACTATAATGATTTTGCAATCATCAAGAGTTACGGGGTTACGTTGATGTATGTGATAGGACAAGTAGTATTTGGTCTTATCATGAATGTTATTGCAGCATATGTTATCTACCGTGCACCGAAAGCAAGCCCGGCATTGATGTTGTTCATCATCATTTCCATGATGTTCAACGGTGGTACTGTTCCTACATACATGGTTATCCGTCAGTTAGGTATGACCGGTACTCCGTGGGCGATGATTCTGCCGGGATGTACGAATGCAATGTTCGTCATCATGGCACTGAATGCATATAAGCAGGTTCCGGTATCTACCGTAGAGTCCGCAGAGTTGGATGGAGCAGGGCATTTTGTGATTATGTTCCGTATCCTGCTTCCGCAGGCGATGGGTCTGATTACCGTTACGATGATCAACACAGCAATCCTTGCATGGAATGCATGGTTCAATGCGATGTTGTATGTACCTACCACAAAGGAGTGGTGGCCGCTGCAGTTGTGGATCAAACAGATCGTAGCGGATAATGCAGTTATGACGACAGCGATTACTCCGGACTGGAATCGTTATCTTGTTTCCTACTGTGTAATCCTGGTTGCAACCATTCCGGTATTGATTGCGATGCCGTTTGCACAGAAACAGCTCCAGAAAGGTTCCTTGATGGGTGCTGTAAAGGGTTGATTTTCGGCGAAGGAAAAAATAGTCGTATTATACGAAGGACTCTTGTGGGAGTCCTTCGTTTCATAATGGGAGAATATTACGCATGACACCAAAAGAAGAATGGGAACGTTTTAAAACCTTTGATTTTTCGACAAAAGTACAATATATCTATGACAATTATCTGGCACAGCTCATCGTGGGTGCTATGGTGCTGATTGGAGTAATCATTTTCGGGTTATCACTTTGGAATCATTTCCACCCGGATCAAAATGTGGTCATCGGAGTGATTGACTATGACGGATGGATGGAAACTCTGGAAGAAGTGGATGAAGATATCCAGATAGGAATCTATCAGGGAGCAACATACGACACTTTGGTGAGTGGAGAAAACCAGAATGTACGATATGCATTGGCATCACAGATATCAACCGGAGATTTGGACGGACTTGTAGCGAGTCCGGAGACGATTCTTTATCTGCAGGCGGAAAAGGAAGATTATTTTATGGATTTATCTTCCGTCTATACTTCAGAGGAGCTGGCAGCATTGGAAGACCGGCTTTTGTATAAAGAAGATGTAGATGGAGAACGATATCCGATTGCAATTGAACTTACAGACTCCCGCATTTTTGAGGGTGGAAATACAGGTACCGGAATCTATTTTAGTTACACCGTGACCACAGATAAGTTCGAACAACTGCAAGGGTGGCTTGACAAAGTATTATCTGGTACAGATGGAGAGATGTAGGTTGGATTCTGAAATCGTGATTACGAAACAGCCATAGAGTATGACAGAAGATGGAGGATAAAAGATGGCAGACGAGAAGAAGAAAAAGAAAAATCAGGAAGAAGAGAGACCAGATCCGGAAGGTCTGGGCCTCAATGGGTTTATGAATTTTTTGAATAAGACAGCACAGTTGTTTTATATTAACATCTGCTGGTTGATTGCCTGCATTCCGGTGATTACGATTGGACCGGCATCCATTGCTATGTATACGGCAATTCAGAAATGTCTGATCAATGACAGAGGATATGCAGTCAGCGGATTCTGGAAAGAATTCAAAGCCAATTTCAAATCCGGTGTCAAGGTGTGGGTTTTGATGTTGCTTGCGATGCTGGTGATGGGATTTGATATCTCCTATTTTTATGGTGTAGTGAAGGATGGGCATCCGTGGGGACTGCTATATCTGGTATTTCTGGTAATTCTGGTACTGGCCATCCTGACAGCGCTGTATTCCTTTGCCTATATGGCAAAGTTTACGGATACGACGATTCGCTGTATTCGTAATCCGTTATTTATTATGCTGATGCATCCGTTTAAAAATGTGGTGATTGTGATAGTAGGAATTGTGTTAATATTGTTTGCGGCATTTATCCCATGGACAGTGTTGATTTTACCGGCGGCATTTATGATGATGTTCGTACAGTATATGGAGCGTATTTTCACAAAAATGATGATGGAAGAAAAGGAGAAGAAAGATGAGTCAGGAGAAGTATAGCAGAAATTCAACATTGAAAGAATTGTTTGCAGAGCAGGTTGTGCAGGAATTTTTGGAAAAAAATGCACCTGAGATGGCAGATAGTCCGATGATAACATACGCAATGGATATGTCGGTTGAAAGTCTGGCTGGTGCAATGCCCACTCAAGAAACTCTGTTTCAGGCACTTGTGGATACGGCAAATGGAAAAGAAGTCGTCTATACTCCAATCGACCCGAAGACGATTTCGCCCCAACTGACAGCGGATGGGGAAATTCCTTATAATATTGATGATGTGGATGGCAAAATGTATATGCTTGACCATCGTTTTTCAGGCTGCATTGTACTGCAGTTTACGAAAGAAATGGATGAAAGAATATATGGCAGAGTGACTTGTGACGGGAAAGAGTTAAAGCAGGGGGTTATTGCTGAGATGGATGTGGCAGGCGGCATACAGATGTTTGGCTTGCCGGTACGTGATATCTGTAAAGACTATGACACATTCTATACACTGCATATCGAAGGGTTCATAGATACGGATGGAAATAAAATGGAACCCGCGGATATTACGGTACATACATTGCCGAAGTCAGAAATGGACCCGGCATATGCGGAGCATGATCAGGCCGCGCTGGAGACTGCGAGGGAAGGTATCGTTCTTTTGAAAAATGAAGGAAATGTACTGCCGCTGACACCGGACAGTGAGATTGAACTTGTCGGAGCAGAGCTTTTCCGTGTAGGAGCGGTCGGTGCCGGAAAAATCAATCCGCGTTATATCATAAATCTGCAGCGCGCACTGGAGGAATGTTCTCAGTTTCAGGTGAAAGAGCAGGCAAAGACAGGAATCGTTATTATCAGCCGTGCTTCCGGAGAGAATTATGACCACAAT
>CALZPS010000190.1 GCA_945827765.1 uncultured Lachnospiraceae bacterium
CAAGGAGTATCGTCGGCAGCGTCAGATGTGTATAAGAGACAGGTCCTGTATGGCGGCAAGGTAGTCGGTTATCTGGGCGAGGTACATCCTCAGGTGGCGGACAATTATGGAATCGGAACCCGCGCGTATGTGGCAGTTCTGGATATGCCGGAAATCTTAAATTTTGCGACATTTGACCGGAAATATACCGGAATCGCCAAATATCCGGCAGTATCCCGTGATATTAGTATGGTGGTGCCGAAAGAAGTCCTGGTCGGACAGATTGAAGCAATCCTCGCACAACGCGGCGGAAAATATCTGGAAAGCTTTGAATTGTTTGACTTATATGAAGGCTCACAGATTAAAGAAGGATTTAAGTCGGTTGCATACTCCATTGTATTCCGCGCACCGGACAGAACCTTGGAAGAGGCGGATATTACTGCAGTGATGAAGAAGATTCTCAACGGACTGGAAGGCCTCGGAATCGAATTGAGACAGTAAAATACAGCAAGAGTTCGGTTATAGACTTGAACTCTTGCAGAAAGAAAACAGGTGATGCAAATGAAGAAAAAACAGATCATTGGCATGGTAATAGCCGCGATATTGTTTATCGTGATTGGTGTGAGCAGTGTTTTTAGCAATGCAGCAGCAAACCAGATGCGGGAGGAAGAACTTGTCAGTCTTGTGACGGATGGCAGCGGATTTAGTTTCAATCCACCAATGGGAGACTATATCGGTATTGTGGAAGTAGTGGGAACGATTGAACAACAAGAAACCGCGGGAGTGTTTGATGTGCCGCAGAGTTATCAGCATCAGTCGACTCTTGACTATATCGACAGGTTGATGATGGACTATAACAATAAGGGAATTCTTTTGTATGTGGATTCTCCGGGCGGAACAGTCTATGAATCCGAAGAATTGTATCTGAAATTACTGGAATATAAGGAATATACCGGCAATCCAATCTGGGTGTATATGGCTCACTATGCGGCATCGGGTGGATATATGGTTTCCATGTCGGCAGACAAAATTTATGCGAACCCGAACACCACCACCGGCTCCATCGGAGTAATTATGTCAGGCTATGACATGAGCGGATTGTATGAAAAGCTGGGAATTCGCTATTTCAGCATTACCAGTGGCGAGTATAAAGACAGCAGCAAGATGACACAAGAACAGATGGCTCTCTATCAGGAGCGATTTGTGGAGATTGTTTCTGCGGGACGTGATATGTCTGCCGATGAGGTCAAGGTGCTTGCCGATGGGCGCACTTACACGGCAAAACAGGCACTTTCCAACGGACTGATTGATGAAATTGGTTTATATGAGGATATGACATCTGAAATGTGCACAGAGCTTGGTGTATCCGAGTTTTACTCGATGGAAACCACAGAAAATGTGTTGGCATCGCTATTTGCCAAGGTAGAAAGCATGATGCCAAAGTCTGACAGTCAGATCCTCAAAGAGACAGCGGCAGAGATGGAAAGCGGGGTGCTGATGTACTATGCAGAGCATTTACGATGAAACCATAGAAACTGTTCCGTTGTCTCAGGAGACATCCGTGAAAGATGATTTTGAGCATGAAGAACCGGAAAATGTGGAAAATGTTTCATATGCCGGTTTCTGGGCGCGCTTTTTCGCCTATATGATCGATTGTATAATTGTCGGATGCGGTTTGTTGGTTGTGCGCTTGTTCATGGCAGGCGTGACGGCGGCAGTGTCCGGCACTGCATTGAGCGGAAATCTGCTGTTTCATTATGACTTGACAGATATCGTTCTTTATATAGCGCAGGTATCCTATTTCATTCTATTCACTTATTATACAGGAAGCACATTGGGAAAACGGGCGATGAATCTGCGGGTGGTTTGTGCTGAGGGAAAGGAACGGTTTAGTTTTTTGAATGTAGTATATCGGGAGACTATCGGCAGATTTTTATGCGGAGTGACGATGGGAATCGGATATTTATTTGCCGCTGTTGACAAGGAAAAGCGAGGAATGCATGATATGCTTTGTGACACGCATGTGATCTATGCCAAGACGGTGAAGGTGTATCCGGTGTATTATGGATGGAATGCAAAACGCGTCCCGAGGGATGTCGTGCAAAAAGGAAATTCTGGCGGCTATCGGATGGTGATGCCGGAGGAAAAAGTTGGAGAGATTAATACTGTTGACAATGGAAGAAATGGATTGACAGAAGGAAATTCAATTGACAGAAGGGAATTGGACGATTGAAGACAAGTGATTTTTATTATGAGCTTCCGGAGGAACTAATTGCGCAGGATCCGCTGGCGGATCGATCCGGATCCAGACTGCTGGTGCTGGACAAGGAGACCGGAAAGACGGAGCATCATATTTTCAAAGAGATAACCGGATACCTGCATCCGGGGGACTGTCTGGTCATCAATGACACAAAGGTGATACCGGCACGCCTGATTGGAGAAAAAGCGGATACAAAAGCAAAGATTGAAGTGCTGCTCTTGAAACGAAAAGAAAATGATATTTGGGAAACGCTGGTGAAACCGGGGCGTAAGATGAAACCCGGTGTAAAGGTCAGCTTTGGCGATGGCCTGCTGACCGGGGAAGTGCTGGATGTGGTTGAAGAGGGAAACCGTCTGATTCAATTCCACTATGAAGGTATTTTTGAGGAAGTACTCGACCGACTGGGGCAGATGCCGCTGCCCCCTTATATCACGCATCAGTTGAAGGAACGGGAACGATATAATACAGTTTATGCCAAAAACGAGGGCTCGGCAGCAGCACCGACAGCGGGGCTGCATTTTACCAGAGAACTTCTGGAGGAGATTGAGAAGAAAGGCGTGGATATCGCCAGAGTCACGCTGCATGTGGGCCTTGGGACATTCCGCCCGGTAAAAGTGGAGGAAATTACGGAGCATCACATGCATTCCGAGTTTTATCAGATTGACGAGGACGCGGCGGAGAAGATTAATCGCGCAAAATCCAGTGGCGGACGTGTCATCTGTGTAGGGACTACGAGCTGTCGTACGATTGAATCTGCTGCGGACGAACATGGTTTTTTGAAGGCTTGTAGCGGCTGGACGGATATTTTTATTTATCCGGGATATAGGTTTAAGGTGCTGGATTGTCTGATTACGAATTTCCATCTGCCGGAATCGACGTTGATTATGCTGGTGAGTGCGCTGGCGGGACGGGAACATGTGCTGGCGGCATATGAAGAGGCAGTACGGGAAAAGTATCGGTTTTTTAGTTTCGGGGATGCGATGCTGATTATTTGACACAAAATGTTACACCAGGCGGGAGAAAACTCCCGCCTGTTATACATTCTGCGAGAAAGTGTTTGCGTTTTGCCGGGGCGATACTTTCCAGCGAAAAGATGAGGATGTCGGACGATGTGACATTTTCCTGTGAAGGAAGATTTCCGGAGAATGTGCAATTAAGCGACTATGAAATATGTACGATTCTGTCAAATCTGGTATCGAACGCCAGAGAGGCATGTGAGCGGATTGAAAGCAAAGATAAGAAAATCAGCCTGAAAATCGCGCAGAACAGGGAACGGCTGGTGCTGGTGATTGAAAATCCGGTCGAATGGGAAGTGGATGTGGAGCATTTAGGAGAATATACGACGAAGAAAAATGGCAGAGAACATGGATTTGGATTACAGAATGTCAGGGAAATCGTGGAGAAACACAAGGGAGAAATTCATTATGAGGTTGAAGGGGGAAAGTTTGTTGCCGAAGTTATAATCTGATGACCGTTCGTTCCAAAAAACGACCGTTCGTTCCCGACTGTTTGATATTGATGGTGAAATCAATTATGATGAAATCAGCAAAAAAAACAGAAGAAGGGAGAAGATGAATGAAAGATCGAAAAACAGTAATTCCTTTTTTGGCAGGAGTTCTGGCAACTCTTATTGTATTTGTTGTAGTTTTGTGGCTGTCTCTTATACACATCTCCGAGCCCACGAGACCGTACTAGATC
>CALZPS010000191.1 GCA_945827765.1 uncultured Lachnospiraceae bacterium
TACACAAGGAGTATCGTCGGCAGCGTCAGATGTGTATAAGAGACAGGTGTCGTGGCGATTAATCCATATGCTTATACGGCAGAGATTCGTAAACTGGACAAAAAACGTTTCCGCATGGTAATGACATATTATATTAAAACGATAAGAAGATATAACAAAATACACAAACAGGTTGAACAGGCGTACTATTCCCGGAGAAAATATCTTACCTCATATGATTTCTGGGCAAAGTATCTGGAGCTTGAAAAATATCAGTAGACAAAAAGTACCAATAGAAAAAATTATCATATAAAAGGAGTAAATGATGAAATACGATTATTTGATTGTAGGTTCAGGATTATACGGCTCTGTGTTCGCATATGAGGCGAACAAAAGAGGAAAGAAATGTCTGGTGATTGACAAACGTCCGCATATCGGCGGCAACATTTACTGTGAGGAAATCGAAGGAATCAATGTGCACAAGTACGGCGCACACATTTTCCATACCTCAAACAAGAAAGTTTGGGAGTACATCAACCAGTTTGCAGAGTTTAACAACTATATTAACTCTCCGGTTGCAGTGTATAAGGATGAGTTATACAATCTGCCGTTCAATATGAATACCTTCAGTAAGATGTGGAATATCCGTACGCCGCAGGAGGCTAAGGAGAAGATTGCCGCACAAGTGGCAGAGACAGGCATTACAGAGCCAAAGAATCTGGAAGAGCAGGGCTTGTCCCTCGTCGGGAAGGATGTCTTTGAAAAACTGGTAAAGGGATATACCGAAAAACAGTGGGGAAGAGACTGTAAAGACCTTCCGGCTTTTATCATTAAGCGTCTGCCGGTGCGTTTTACTTATGATAATAACTACTTTAATGACAGATTCCAGGGTATTCCGATGGGCGGCTATACAAAAATCATCGAGAAAATGCTGGATGGAATCGAAGTGATGACAAATACCGATTATTTTGAGTTCATCAAGGAGAATGAAGGTATCGCTGATAAGATTCTCTTTACCGGCATGATTGATGAGTATTTCGGATATAAGCTGGGTGCGCTGCAGTATCGTTCCGTGCGTTTTGAGACGGAAGTGCTGGATACGGACAATTATCAGGGAAATGCGGTGGTGAATTATACCGAACGTGAGGTGCCTTTTACCAGAATTATTGAGCACAAGCACTTTGAGTTCGGAAAACAGGAAAAGACGGTGATTTCCAGAGAGTATTCTTCGGAGTGGACTGTCGGCATGGAGCCATATTATCCGGTAAATAATGAGCAGAATAATGCATTATTTGAAGAGTACAAAAAGCTGGCTGAGCAGGAAGAAAATGTTATTTTTGGCGGAAGACTGGGCAATTATAAGTATTATGATATGGACAAAGTGATCGAAGCTGCGCTGGAGACAGTGGAAAAAGTACTTTAAGAATAGAGGTCTTAGGCATGAAAAACTTCTTAATGTTTAGAAGTTCGCGATCAAGAATGATTGCATTGAGCATCGTGGATATGATTACGATTGTGTTGAATTCTTATCTGGCACTGTTTTTGCGGGTGATGGATGACAGCCGTGAGTTGAAAATGTATTTGCCGGGAATTCACAATTATGTACTGATTAATGTGATTACGACACTTGTCATCTTTGTCGTGCTGAACCTGTATAACAGAGTATGGTCTTATGCCAGCGCGCATGAGGCAGTCTCTATTATCGTAGCCTGCCTTTCGTCCACGGCACTGCAGGCGCTGGGAATGAACCTGTTGTTTATCCGGGAACCGCGAAGTTATCCGATTATTTATTTTATGCTGTTGACGATGACGACGCTGATCACCAGATTTTCTTACCGGATGCTGCATATCATGGAACAGGGAATGGCACGTTCCAAGAGCCGTGCACGTAATACCATCGTGATTGGTGCAGGTGAGGCAGGCAGTATGATTATCACAGAACTGAAGACCAGCAGATATCTGAATCAGAAGGTTGTCTGTGTAATCGATGACAATCCTTTCAAAAAAGGAAAGTACATCCATGGCATCAAGATTGTCGGCGGCAGAGATGTGATTGAAAAGTATGCGGAGAAATACAACGCTGAAGAGATTATTCTGGCGATTCCCTCTGCAAGTCCGAAAGACACGAAGGATATCCTGCGTATTTGTAATAGAACGAGCTGCAAAATGAAGGTATTGCCGGGAATGTATCAGCTCATCAACGAAGATATCAGCGTATCAAAATTGCGTGAGGTGTCGATTGAGGATTTGCTCGGGCGGGATACGATAGATATTGATTTGGAGAGCGTCGGCGAGTATGTGCACAACAAACGTGTGCTGGTGACCGGCGGAGGCGGATCCATCGGAAGTGAGCTGTGCCGTCAGATTGCTGCACATCAGCCCCGTCAGTTGATAATTTTTGATATTTATGAAAATAATGCTTATGACATCCAGCAGGAGTTGAAACGGAAATATCCCGGGCTGCAGCTGGATACCTTGATTGGTTCGGTGCGTAATACGAAGAGAATCGAAGGCGTGATGGAAATGTACCGCCCCGACGTGGTATTCCACGCAGCTGCACACAAGCATGTGCCGTTGATGGAGGACAGTCCGAACGAAGCCATCAAGAATAATGTGCTGGGAACCTATAAGACTGCCCGGGCAGCAGATAAGTTTGGCGTGAAAAAATTTGTGTTGATTTCGACAGATAAGGCCGTGAATCCAACGAATATCATGGGGGCATCTAAACGGTTGTGCGAGATGATTATTCAGACGTTCAGCAAATATTCCAATACAGAATATGTTGCGGTGCGTTTCGGAAATGTGCTGGGCAGCAATGGGAGCGTGATTCCTTTGTTCAAGAAACAAATGGAAGAGGGCGGACCGGTGACGGTGACTCATCCGGATATCATTCGTTATTTTATGACGATTCCGGAGGCTGTTTCTTTGGTATTGCAGGCGGGAGCTTATGCGCACGGCGGGGAAATATTTGTGCTGGATATGGGCGAGCCTGTAAAGATTGCAGATTTGGCAAAAAACCTGATTCGTTTGTCGGGGTATACACTCGGCGTGGATATGGAAATTAAATATACCGGGCTGCGGCCGGGTGAAAAGTTATATGAAGAGCTGCTGACGAAGGAAGAAGGCCTGAAAAAGACAGCGAATGATTTGATTTTTATCGGGAAACCGCTGGAGTTTGACGAGGTTCATTTCTTGAGCCAGTTGAGAGAATTGGAAGAGGCAGCTATTGATGAGAGCCGCGATATTAAGGAAATTGTATCGCGGATTGTACCGACTTATCACATCAAACCGGAGGATAAGAAACGGGATGAAGAGAGCTATGAACAATTGGTCAGCCTGGGAAAGGCGAGCCACGAGGGGCCGGTGGTAAGTACAAAGGAACCGTTTGAGAAAATCGGAAATGGGAAACATGAAAAAAGCAATGAGAATGAAGGGGGCAGAGAGAATGAGTAAAGCAGCATTGGTTGTGATGGCAGCCGGAATCGGGAGTCGTTTTGGAGGAGGAATCAAACAACTGGAGCCTGTAGGTCCGAACGGAGAAATCATTATGGATTATTCCATTTATGATGCAATGGAGGCCGGTTTTGACAAAGTTGTATTTGTGATCAGAAAAGATCTGGAGAAGGATTTTAAAGAAAGTTCAGGTGGAATACGCATTTCAGGAAGTAACAGATATTCCGGAGCCTTTTAAAACTACATTTGCGGAAAGAACCAAGCCGTGGGGAACCGGACAGGCGATCCTTTGCTGCAAAGATGTGGTGGCAGAGCCGTTTTTGGTCATCAATGCAGATGATTATTATGGAAAAGAGGCTTATCAGGTGGCATTTGAGGAACTTACCGCCAAGACAACCAAACAGGATAAGATGCAGATCAGCATGGTAGGGTTTGTGCTTGCCAATACTTTAAG
>CALZPS010000192.1 GCA_945827765.1 uncultured Lachnospiraceae bacterium
GCAAAGAAGACAGGCGTGTAAGTATAATAAATTTTATGAATTTCGCAGAAATGTTTTGGACATTGCCAAAAATCAGATTAATTCCATTGATTTTTACAATTTGGCATTCGATTACGAACCGGTGTGTGCACCGGGAGGAAAACGTGTGGTAGGTATTCGTTTTACTATATACGATAAGAAGGATTATAAAGCGGAAAAAGAAAATTATGAACAGATGGAACTGCCGTTAGGAACTGTGGGTAATGTGGAAATTGTGAATCATGCGGAAACAATGGGTCATGCAGCAATTGTGAATCATGCGGAAACAGTGGATCATGCAGCAATTGTGAATCATGTGGAAACAGTGGATCATGTGGAAACAGTGGATCATGTGGAAACTGTGGACAGTGCAGAAACTGTGAATCAGGTGGATAACGCAGGGACTGTGACGGAGGTGGTCGGAGTCACGTACGGGCAGCATTCCATGGAGGAAATCGGAAGTATGATAGAGAGTATCGGGGTGGATGCGTACTTGAAAAGTTATTATCAATATCCGTGCAAAGTGGATTCTATGAAGAAGAATGAGGTGACGCTTCTTAAGGACATCACAAGAACCCTGATTGAAGAAGTCTTTGATCTTGCTGTGAAACAGAAGACGATTCAGAATATCATCTGTGCGGCAGATTACAATCAAGTGAGAATCGTGGATAACATTCTTTATGTGAAAAAGATGTATGACAAAGGGATGGAGATTGATAATCCGGAAGGTTATCTGACTGCGGCGGTAAAAGAGGATTATGCAGCGTCGGAGGGCATGAGGCTGAAATCCGGGAAAAACAGTGCAAGACAAAAAAGGAGTCAGTTTGAACGCCGACAATATAATATGGAGGAACTGGAAGAAGAATTGCTGAAAAGCCGGGGATAGCAGGAGGAAAGGCGGGATGGAAATAAACCCCGCTTTGTAAAAATATGAATTATACATACATTGTGAAGTGTAAGGACGGCAGCCTCTATACCGGGTGGACAAATGATCTGGAGAAACGTATTATCGCACATAATGAAGGGAAAGGTGCAAAATATACGAAATCCAGACGACCTGTGACTCTGGTGTATTATGAAACTTTTGAGACAAAAGAAGAGGCAATGAGCCGGGAATATCATATTAAGCGGATGAGCAGGCGAGAGAAAGAGAAACTGCTGGACGAGCTTAGTTATAAAGAAGAACGATAGGGGCGGTATTTTTGTCTATATGGTTCTGTTTTGATTGTTCGGTCTGGAGTGCGCTTTTATCGAACAGTAAATGATCTATTGGTATAGCATCTTTTTTCGCGAGTAACAAGGCAGACAAACCCAGAAAAGCGATCTATAAAAAGCACAATGATAATTGAATAAAGGCTTTGCGATACTGTTCTCAATCACACAGGGCTGTATGAATACCGGCACGGCAGGATGCTGATGCATTTGAGATTTATCTTTGAAGCGTTGAGTGATTTAAACGCTCCTGGGGAATATATGCGCTACTATCGTCAACTGAGGGGGCTGACCACAAGGCAACTTGCAGAGATGTTAAACATTGTACCGGCAACAGTTCTTGCTTATGAACAGGGGCGTTTTCCGATTCCGTACGATATTGCTGTTTTACTGGCTGAAGAATTGCAAATATCCGAGTCTCTGCTGTTTGATGATTTTTGTGTTTTCATAAGTGCGCCATATACGAAACTATTACATACGGTCAGAAAAAGTTACGGATTAAGTCAAATTGATTTTGCTGAAAAAGCCGATATTTCTCCAAGTATCTATGCAAAATGGGAGTCGGGCAGTCGCAGGCCGTCAAGAAAAATGTATCAGCAATTAAAAGCAATCTATTCCGAAATATAAAATCTTATTTGAGCGTGCTTACCTAAAACGGTGGGTACGCTCATTTTTATCCGCACATTCGATTTTCGTGATTACTTATATTACAATAATTGCAAAAATTGAGAGGAGGACCGGTTATGAAGCAAAAATACTATCTTGCACTAAATGCTCAGGAACTTCGGCTTATGATTGAGAGCCTGAACCAATTAAGAAACAAACTTATTGCTGACAGCAAGTACACTGATGCGGTAGATGAGGTCTTGCTGAAAATCATTGGCGCAAAACGTAAGAAATTCAAAGTCATTTTCAAGGAGGCGTGATTATGGAAAAGTACTTTTTTGACGAAAGAAACGGGCTTTGGTATGAACTTCAAGGCGACTACTATCTACCATGCTTAAAATTACCTGAAGTAGAACAACAGCCTGTCGGCTTATGGGGACAACGACACTTGCGGTATATCAAGCAAAATCGCAAGGTCTTTTATCTCAATCTGCTGACAAGCGGTAAACTGAATGGCTACATCTCAGACATTGACAAACAGGCCGATGATATGTTTTCTCGTCTTGTAAAGCAAATGGCAGAGCGCGAAGGTGTAACAGAACGGCTAAAAGCCGAAAATCAAATGGAGTGGGTGGGTCGGATGAACAATATCCGCAGCAGAGCCTCAGAAATCATAAACAGCAATTTGATTAACACAATTTAATACGGTCAACACGGTAATTTCATACTTTTTAATAGGTATTGAACTGCATTTTGAGTAACACTTCATATTAAATAAGCAAACCCTCCTGTTCGGTCTGCATCGAACAGGAGGGCTTTTTGCAAATATGCAAAGTTGATTCTTTTAATATTATCTTACTCTTTTTTTCTTGCTGTAAACCGTTGCTCCGATTACGCCTGCTCCGCTGACGAACAGCAGTGCTACCCACAGAAGCAAATTGCTGTTATCGCCTGTTTGCGGACTTGTGGTATCCTTGCCGCCCGTTGGCGTTGCAGTATCAGTTTTGTCCCCTTCGGTTGGCTTCGTCTGCTCCGAGGCTGCTTTCTTAACCTCAAAATTTGCACTACATTCGCCGTCTGTATAGACAACAGCTATTTTATGTGTGCCGACCGAAAGTGTTTTGAGGTAATCGGCTTTTAATGTAATAACAGTAGAGCCTGAAACAGCCGTATAATTCTTCGCATCAATCAGCGTCCCGTCAACCTTCACGCCTGTGAATTTGCTGAAATCGCCGTTTGCACGGAAGGTCAGCGTTCCGTCGCTGTTCTGCGTCCATGTGCCGTTTGCTCCCTCAGTGATTTTATATTCAGGGGTTGTGCCGGATGCCTGTGGTGTCATGGTCAAATTTGTGTCAACCCACATCGTTGCATATCCGCCATTAGGATATTGTAACAGCGGGTCATAGTCGGTAATGTCATAATCGTAATATTTACCATTTATTTTTAATTTTGTATCAGTTGTAAAACAATATCCTTCTTTTGCCTTGAAATAAATTCCATAAGTGTAAGTTTTACCGCTTTCAAATTCGGTAAATAAATCATCTGGATTGTTGTCGTTCCAAAAATCGGCTGAGTAATGGTATTTTTTACCTCCATCTGTACTCCAAAATTCAGATTGATAAATATACGGAACATTCTCAGCTGTTTTTCCAGTGAATACAGGCTTATCTCCGACCTTAAAGCTGATTGTTGCATTATTTATTTCGACAATACTAATATTTTGTAACTGAACAGTTTCAGGTTTTATTGTTCTTACAGCAACTACAAAAAGTCCTGTTCCAGTATTTGTTATATTTGCATTATTTACATTTGTGCCATTCACCATTACTTTACTATTAGCTGCAAATGTATTTCCATCTCTTGCTTTAAGAGAAAGACTATACATATAAGTTTTGCCATCCTCAAAGGTCGTTATTTTTTTGTCTTGTGCAAGTGCATTATTCTTGCTTTCATCAGAATACCAGTATTTTACTGGTATAGATTCACCGTTTACATTCGTTTCCATTTCTTCCCAATATTCGTATTCTATATCATAC
>CALZPS010000193.1 GCA_945827765.1 uncultured Lachnospiraceae bacterium
AATTCCGTATCGATTACTCTTAATTGTGACAACATTGTCCATAAGTAGATTCCTTTCTGCATCAATCTGTTACAACTTTGATTTCTACCACCTTTTTCGCATGACCGGTCACCAGTTCTTCCTGTGGTGCCAGCTGGAAATAAGAGCGTACAATGTCCCGGGCAATGTCCGAAGGATAATTAGAAAAATATCCATTCGCGATACGAATTGCCACGGCAATTTCCGGATTCTCATACGGGGCAAATCCGACAAAGAGTGCATGGTCCGCATGAATCTCACTTTGCTGTGCCGTTCCTGTCTTACCTGCCATAGGCATGTCAAGTCCGATAAACGCAGAACTGTTTTGTACCATGTAGCGCATTCCCTGATGAACCAGTGACCATGTCTCATCCGACACGGAATCGATTGTATTTGTAATCACCGGTTCATATTTTTTAATCAGCTTTCCGTTGGAATCTGTCGTTTTATCAAGCAAAGAAAGCTTATAGACAGTTCCTTTGTTTGCCACAGCGGCAACATAACGATTTAACTGACTGACTGTAAAGTTGTTCGTTCCCTGACCAATCGCAGACTGCACTGCAAATTGATCGGAAATCTGTGGCTCAGATTCCGGAATCTCCAGACCGGACTTTTCTCCCAGTCCAAACATCTCCGCATATTTTTTCAGAACAGCAATGCCTTTGTCACTGTCATATTCCCCGTTTTCATCTGTTCCGAGGCGATATCCTACTTCATAAAAGAACAAATTACACGAATTAGAAATTCCGCCCACCACATTCAGCCAGCCGTGTGAAGACGGATAACGCCAGCAGCGGGGACTGGGAGTAACTTTTGTAAATTGACTGGCACAATAGATCGTCGAACTTCCGTCTATCACGTGTTCAGTTAATCCTGCAACCGAAGAAACCATCTTAAATGTGGACCCCGGTGCCGTACGTTCCTGTGTCGCATTATTATAGAAAGGGCGGGAAAGTCCTGTCACCAGCGTATTATAATAAGCAACATCCATATTATTGGCCAGACGATTATTGTCGTATCCGGGATAAGATACACAGGCAAGCACCTCACCCGTATTCGGGTCACTTACAACGGCAGAACCGGTACATGGCTCAAGTGCCAGTTGACCCGGTGTAATCTCCAGACTTTCAATTTTATAATACAACCAGCCATAGGAATCGATTGTTCCACTCCGCAGCGCCTGATAAGAATCTTCATCCATAGGAAGAACTCCCTGTTCATACACAATGGCACAAATCTGATTTCCACTGATTCCCCCTGATTTTATAAGATATTTATAGAGAATTTTGTCAAAATCGGTATCATTATTCAAATATTCTTCCAGATACTTCACAATCCCCTGATAAATCTCCGCAGCATCGGAATATCGTTCCAGTGAAATATATTCGGTAAGTTGTGAGGTGTCAATCCAGTTTTTGGAAATCGCATAATTTAAATACTGCTTGAAACTGATTACTTCCTCATTTGTCCACGCCTTATAAGTCGCATCGGAGGTATCAACCACATCCATCATCAAAAGCCCTGTCTGACTCTGCATCAAATCAATCGAAATATAGTCCAGATAAGCCTGCATATCCAAAGGCAGATCCTTGTAGGGGGTTCCATTGTTCAATTCATTGAGCAGTGCATCCATGACCTCCTGCTTTCTCTGTACAAACGCCTGATATACTTCCTGCTCGGTCACTTTGGCAGACTCGGCAGAAAAATGCTCCATGTCAATAATAGAATTTCCGATAAATGCAAAATATGCATCATCCACAGGAATAATAATATTACTTGCATTTTTTTCCAGACTCGGGTCATAATTCATGACATTGCGCAGCTTTGACAATAAAATACCGGCAAGTTCTTCCTCCAGCAGATGATAGGTTGTCTCCTGTAAATTTTTGTCCAGAGTCAAATACACGTCATTCCCTACACCCTGTGCCTTATAATCTACGATATCGGTCACTTTGCCGACACTATCCACATAAAATGTAGTGGAGCCTTTTTCACCTTGCAGTACGACATCCATCACCTGCTCGATGCCGGCTTTGCCGACAATGTCTGATAAGGAATACTTCTCCTTTGTTTCTTCATCCAATGCGTCATATTCTTCCTGTGAAATCTTTCCGGTATACCCGATCACATTGGCGAAACAATTACCGCTCGTGTAACGCCTCAATGACTCTTCATCGATATCCACACCGGTCAAAGTATCCAGATTTTCCATGATTGCGGCTGCGGTCTCATCGCTGACATCAGATGCCAATACGGTTGGAATGAACTTCTGATAACTGTTCAGACTGATTGCATAACGTAGATTCACCAGTTTAAGTACGTACTCTTTGTCCAGATTTTCTATATCAATACCATATCCGTAATTTTCATCGGTACATAAGTATTCCATCAGTTCTTCTGCGGTACTGTTTTTTTGCTCGTCCGTCAAATCGTCCACATATCTTTCACCGTATACATCGGCAATAAACCGCAGTTTCAACGTCCGATTTGTCTGTGAATACTGATAATTGCCGGAAGAATCCAGAACAACACCGAAACTGTTGATAACGGAATCCCCATGAGATTCTACAATATCTATCACCTGACTCAGGACATCATTTAGTTTTTTGTCCCTGTCACTTCCGGTAATAATATCTTCAATGATAACTGCATAAGCCAGTTCATTGTAGGCCAGAAGATTTCCGTTGCGGTCATAAATATTGCCTCGCGTGCCGGCAATCGTGCGCGTCTTCCTTATCAGCAGCTTATAGTTGTCCAGATAATACTCTCCTTTGACGATCTGCAGATAAAACAGTCGTCCGACAAGAATAGAAAACATCAGGCAAAATGCAAGAATCAGCACTAATAAACGAGACTCTATGATTGCTTTTTTGATTTTCTTAAATTGTTGTTTCCCACGTTCCAAAATCTGTCTATACAAGTTTTCCTATACTCCTTTTTTCTTCTGTCTCCATCCGGTGGTTCATCAGACGTATGAGCGGATATAGTACAATTGCCACCAATATAGTATATATGAGTTCCGGTATAATAATATGACTAAAATAATAAGGAAAATCAAATTCACTGCGCATCATAAACATAAAAAGATAAATCAGTACCCCATAGCAAAGCTCACTGGCAGCAATAAACACAACCGGAAGTTTGATATGTTCCTCATAATAAGTTTCACCCAGAAGTCCATTCACATAACCAATGATCAGATAGAACAATGCGTATAATCCAAGCACTTCTCCAAACTGGATGTCAATCAGTATGCCACATAAAAAGCCTGTCAGCATACCGGCTTTTGGTCCTCGCAGAAACCCGACAGAGGCTGCGATGATCAATAGAATATTAGGCTTGATGGAGCCTAATGAAAGACGTGCAAACAAGGTGCATTGCAGGACGAATCCCACAAGCACAAGCAAGATTGTGATGCATATCCGTTTGATTCTAAATTTCAACATTGTTTTACTTTTCCTTTACATCCTTTTTGGTCTCCGTAATCACGAGAACTTCCTGCAGATCTTTGAAATTGACAGCCGGGGTGATATAGCCGGAGCGGGTCAGGTTGTTTGAATCAACTGTCACTTCACTGATATAACCAATCAGGATTCCCTGAAGATATTTATCACTGATATGGGATGTAACGACCTGCTCTCCCACTGCGATTACACTTTCATTATTTTCCATCTGCTCAAAGCTCAATTTACCGTCGTTGATTAGTGTTAAATCTCCATTTACGATACATCGGTCAGAAGTGGACAATACCATGGCACTGACATTACTGGAGTCATCGATGATAGAGCGTACCGTAGCCCAGGTCGGACCTACGTTTGTTACAATTCCCACCAACCCTTTGTCGG
>CALZPS010000194.1 GCA_945827765.1 uncultured Lachnospiraceae bacterium
TCTAGTACGGTCTCGTGGGCTCGGAGATGTGTATAAGAGACAGGCAATATCATTTGGCAGATTATGAAACCTCTATATCCGGCATTCATTTTCCACAGGATAAAGAAGAATTTTACCGTTCCAGAAACCGTCTGGTATTTGAAGAATTCCTTCTGTTTATCTTGTCTTTGCGCATGACAAAAGAGCATAAAGAACGCCAGCTTAACGGCTGCAGCCTGCGGGAACAGCCATTGATCACAGAATTTTTGGAGAAACTTCCTTTTGAGCTGACCAGGGCACAGATGGCGGTTTGGAGTGACATCAAAAAGGATATGGAAAGTATTCACGTCATGTCCAGACTGATTCAGGGGGATGTGGGCTCCGGAAAAACGATAGTTGCACTTCTGGCCATGATGTATGTCGGACTCAATGGTTATCAGGCGGCGATGATGGCTCCGACAGAAGTGCTGGCACATCAGCATTATCATTCGATACGCACAATGCTGGAGCAATATCAAATTCCTCTGGAAACAGAACTTCTGACCGGCTCCATGACAGCGGCTCAGAAAAAAGCCGCTTATGAGCGAATCGCATCCGGGAAGGCACAAATGATCATAGGAACCCACGCATTGATTCAGGAAAAGGTCGTCTATCACAGGCTTGCTCTTGTGGTGACAGATGAGCAGCATCGTTTTGGGGTGAGACAGCGTGAAATGCTGGCGGGAAAAGGAGATTGTCCGCACATTCTGGTGATGAGTGCGACACCGATTCCCAGAACACTTGCCATCATATTGTACGGTGATCTGGATATTTCTGTCATCAACGAACTGCCGAAGAACCGGCTGCCAATCAAAAACTGTGTGGTAGATACCGGATACCGTAATACAGCTTACACTTTTATGAAAAAGCAGATCGCAGAAGGGCGGCAATGCTATGTAATCTGTCCGATGGTGGAAGAAAGTGAAAGGCTGGAGGTGGAAAATGTAACGGATTATACTAAAAATCTGCAGGAGGTTTTTGGGGCAAAGACCAAAGTATGCTGTCTTCACGGAAAAATGAAACAAGCACAAAAGGATGAGATCATGCTTGCATTTTCGCAGAATCAAATACAAGTATTAGTGTCGACAACTGTGATAGAAGTTGGTATCGATGTTCCCAATGCCACAGTAATGCTGATAGAAAATGCCGAGCGATTCGGACTTGCCCAGCTCCATCAGCTGCGAGGCCGGGTCGGACGCGGAAATCAACAGTCCTACTGTATTTTTATGACTGCTTCCAAGACAAAGGAAACGAAGGAACGGCTGGATATTTTAAATCACTCCAATGATGGATTTTTTATTGCCGGTGAAGATTTGCGGCTGCGCGGTCCCGGCGATGTGTTCGGCATTCGACAAAGTGGAGTCATGGACTTTCAATTGGGTGACGTATATCAGGACGCAGAAATATTAAAAAAAGCGCAGGAGGCAGCGAATGAGCTTTTGAATCAGGATCCTCAGTTGGAATAAGAGACATATGCAGCTTTGCGGGCAGCGGTTGAAAAGGTGAAAGAAAAAGCCAATCTGGAAACGACGTTATAATTTTTGAAAAAAAGTGGAAGGAAGTTCCAGAGTAAAAGAAAAATCCTTACGCATACTATGGATGTAACAAAAAGTTACAAAAACAAAAGTTGCAAAATAAAAATGTAACGAAGAAGAAAAAACAGAAAAGTTGCAAAAGGAGGAAACAAAAATGGCAAGTCGTTCATCTAATCGTTCAGCAGTGCCGGAAGCAAAAGGCGCACTGGACAGATTCAAGTATGAAGTAGCAAACGAACTGGGAGTACCGTTGACTGACGGTTATAACGGAGACCTGACTTCCAAGCAGAATGGTTCTGTAGGTGGTTATATGGTAAAGAAAATGATCGAGCAGCAGGAAAAACAGATGGCCGGCAAATAAGCTGGAATGAAAATCAAATAAGACTCGAATAAAAGAGAAAAAAAGCGCCAAGGATTGACCTTGACGCTTTTTTCTGCTAAAATCTGTATAAGATGAGCGGATTTCGAATGTTTTCGTCGATTTTGGGAGTGCGAAGAAATTGACGTCAGGCTCATTGTCGGGCACTCATAAGATATCGGGGTGAAACCTTATGACTCCGGTATCTGTATAATAATCAGAGAAGTATGAGGTGAAAAAGATGCGTGTCATTGCCGGAAGTGCAAAACGTCTGCAGCTAAAAACAATCAGCGGATTGGATACACGGCCGACTACTGACCGTATCAAAGAGACATTGTTTAATATGATAGCTCCAAGTCTCTATGACTGCAGCTTTCTGGATTTGTTTGCCGGGAGCGGGGCAATTGGAATTGAGGCGCTGAGCAGAGGCGCGGGGAAAGCTGTTTTTGTTGAACAGAATCCAAAAGCAGTGCAGTGTATTCATGAGAATCTGCTGCATACGCATCTGGAACAGAAGGCGGAAGTACGAAAGGAAGATGTAATTGGGGCCATACGGCGTATGGAGGGAAAACAGCGATTTGATTTGATTTTTATGGATCCCCCCTATCATCAGGAATGGGAATATCAGGTACTGAAAGAACTGGCTTCGTCCAGTCTGCTTGATAAAGATACTCTCATCATTGTTGAGGCCGCTAAAGAAACATCCTTTTCTTATCTGGATGAGCTGGGGTTTTCTCTGGTCAAAGAGAAAGAATATAAAACGAACAAACATGTCTTTTTGCACCGTGACGAATAAGATAAGAAAGGGAAAATCATGTTAAGAGCAATATATCCGGGTAGTTTCGACCCTGTTACATATGGGCATTTGGATATCATCCGGCGTTCTTCCATACTGGTAGACCATTTAATTGTTGGAGTATTGAATAATAATGCGAAAATGCCGTTGTTTTCTGTGGAAGAACGTGTTAAAATGTTAGAGGATGTAACAAAAACTTTGTCAAATGTCGAGATTGTTCCGTTTGACGGCTTACTTGTCGATTTTGCCAAGAAGATGGATGCAGGTGTCGTCATCCGCGGTTTACGTGCAATCACGGATTTTGAGTATGAGTTACAGATGTCCCAGACAAACCATAAACTGGGACCGGATGTGGAAACTATTTTTTTAACAACAAATATTGAATATTCCTATTTAAGTTCCACAACAGTAAAAGAAATTGCCGCTTTTGGGGGAGATATTACACAATTTGTGCCAGAAGTGGTCAAAGATGAACTGGAACGGAAGATGAAGGCCAAAAGGAGAGTGTAAATTATGAGCAGCCGTATTGAACAGATTATTGAAGAAATCGAGGAGTACATTGACAGAGATTGTAAGTATCAGCCGTTATCCACGACTAAGATTATCGTGAATAAAGAGCATCTTGACGAACTGCTGAGAGAACTTCGGATGAAGACTCCCGATGAGATCAAGCGCTATCAGAAAATCATTGCAAACCGGGATGCCATTCTGGCAGATGCGCAGGCGAAGGCCGATGCCATGATTGAAGAGGCACAGGTACAGACCACAGAGCTGGTGAGTGAACATGAAATTATGCAGCAGGCATATGCTCAGGCAAACGAAATTGTAACACAGGCGACAGCACAGGCACAGGAAATCCTGGATCAGGCCACAGCAGATGCCAACGCCATCCGCATCGGAGCGATTCAGTATACTGATGATTTACTTGCCAATGCGGAAAGTATCATCGGTCATACATTAGACAGTTACACGACCAAATATGACGGTCTGATTAACTCCTTGCAGGAGTGCTATGATGTGGTTCGCAACAATCGCGCCGAGCTTGATATCCCGCAGGAAGATGCGGACGGATATACGACTGTCTCTTATACACATCTCCGAGCCCACGAGACCGTACTAGATC
>CALZPS010000195.1 GCA_945827765.1 uncultured Lachnospiraceae bacterium
ATACGAGATCTAGTACGGTCTCGTGGGCTCGGATATGTGTATAAGATACAGCATCGATACCCACACATCGGTGCATACTACATCTGCGTCTTTTGTGCCTTCCTCAACATCCTCCGTCAATGTGATGCTGCCGCCGCTCTCTGCCGCATACTCTTCGCAGGCTGCCACCAGTTCCGGACTCGGAAAATATTTTGCGGTGGTGCAGGCTACAAAGTGCATGCCAAGCTTGGAGCACGCCACCATCAAAGAATTGCCCATATTGTATCTGGCATCACCGAAATATACCAGTTTCACACCTTTCAGTCTGCCAAGATGCTCACGCACCGTCAGCATATCCGCCAACATCTGGGTCGGATGATATTCATTCGTCAGACCATTCCAAACCGGAACGCCTGCGTATTTGGCGATTTCTTCCACGATCTCCTGCTCAAATCCGCGGTACTCGATACCGTCATACATTCTGCCGAGCACGCGTGCCGTGTCCTCGATGCTCTCCTTCTTGCCCATCTGGGAACCCGTTGGTCCAAGGTATGTAGCGCCCATACCCATGTCATATGCTGCCACTTCAAATGCACAGCGTGTTCTGGTGCTGTCCTTTTCAAACAGCAATACTACATTTTTTCCATGATAATGATCCACCGGAATCCCGTTTTTCTTTTTATTTTTCACATCCTCCGCCAGATCCAGAAGGTATAAAATCTCTTCTGTTGTAAAATCCCGCAGAGTCAAAAAGTTTCTTCCCTTTAAGTCCATCATCCTGTTCCTCTTTCTTTTTCTATACAGTCTGTCAAAATGTTGCTTTCTCTATTTTCCTATATAAATCAAATTTCGTCAATACATTTTTTGAACTATTGCCAACTATTACCGACTATTACCAAACTATTACTACTTTCTCCTCTGTCTGTTCACCTCATACATCAAAACAGCTGCAGCCACAGCCGCATTGAGTGATTCTGCCTCTCCCTCCATTGGAATGCGAATCCAGACATCTGCCGCCTCCGCTACTTCCTGACGCAGTCCGTTTCCTTCATTTCCTATCAAAAACGCGGTCTTCGCCCGATAATTCTCTTTGTCATAGGTTTGCCGCCCCTGCAAATGTGCCGCATACACCGTGATTCCGTGTTTCTTCATCTGTGCAATCGTCTCCGGAACACTTTCCACATACACGAACGGCTGCCTGAAAATCGCCCCCATCGTGGAGCGAACTGTTTTGGGATTATAAATATCCACGCAATCGCGGCTCATAATGATACCAGTCACTCCCGCAGCCTCCGCCGTCCGGAAAATCGTTCCCAGATTTCCCGGATCCTGAAGGTTGTCCAGCACAAGCAGATGCGCATTTTCTGCACTCATCAACGTTTCCGGCTGATACTCGCTCTGCTTAACAACCGCCAGCACGCCCTGTGGAGTCTTCGTGTCCGACATGGCAGAAAATACCTGCTCAGATACCAATTCCGGACGGATTTCCTGCGGAAGTTGCTGTCTGCTCTTCTGATAAAAATCTGCTGTCGCATACATCTGTACCATTTGATTTGCCGGTATTTCACGTGCCATTCGTATACCTTCCACCAGAAACAGCCCCCGCTCATTGCGCAGCCGGCTCTTCTTCTGTAATTGTATGATATCTTTGATTTTTGGGTTTGATATGCTGGTAATCATAGTATAAACACCTTTGTTTGATATTTCTTAACTTCTGATATCCTTATTTTGCAGGTTTTCGTATAAGATGTCAAGCGGAATGCAGATATATTTCTGTGAGGACAACGAATCTCGCTTGCGAAATTTCCCGCCTGCGGCAGGTCGCTTTAGCGACACAATTCCAATCAGCCACAGCGCGATCCCACGGAGGGTTTTTGTCATATAAGAAGCGAAGTCCCTATATGACAAAAAAGGACAGACACCATTCGTATCTGTCCCTTTTCTCAGTATTTCATGAACTGCCCAACAAATGAGCCTGTCATCGATTTCTTCGTGCTTTGCACTCTCAAAATCGACTAAAACATTAGAAATCTACTTCGGTTCCGTAATATGTACATGTGAGCAGTTTCTCCATCGCTGCCGGATCGATCGCTCTCGGGTTGGAACCTGTACAAGCATCACCTACTGCTAATTCAGCAATCTTGGCAACCTTCTCTTTGAATTCATCCTCATTGATTCCGAATCCCTTCAGATCTTTCGGAATGTTGAGTTTTACATTGAATTCATCAATCTTTGCGCAGAGGCTGTTGATGAGTGCTTTCTGAGAAGTTCCATCCAGACCCATTCTACGTGCGATTTCAGCATAACGAGCTGCCGCAACCGGATCTTTTGCATTATACTTGATTACATACGGCAGGTAGATTGCATTTGCGCATCCGTGCGGAATGTGACCGGTAGAGAACGCTGCACCTGTCTTGTGTGCCATCGAGTGTACAATTCCCAGCAAAGCGTTGGAGAATGCCATACCTGCAAGGCACTGTGCATAATGCATCTGCTCTCTTGCAACCATATCACAGTTATAGGATGCCGGCAGATAATCAAATACCATCTCGATTGCCTGCAATGCCAGCGGATCGGTAAACGGTCCGTTGAGTGTAGATACATATGCCTCAATTGCATGGGTCAATGCATCCATACCTGTGTATGCAACCTGTTTTACCGGAAGACCTGCTACCAAATCCGGGTCAACAATTGCAACATCCGGTGTAATATTGAAGTCAGCCAGCGGATATTTCACACCTGTCTGATAGTTGGTGATAACGGAGAATGCAGTTACTTCTGTTGCAGTTCCTGAAGTGGTCGGGATAGCAGCAAATTTTGCTTTCTGACGCAGTTCCGGGAAATTGAACGGAATACAGAGGTCTTCAAATGTCACATCCGGATACTCATAGAATGCCCACATTGCTTTTGCCGCATCGATCGGTGAGCCTCCGCCCATGGATACGATCCAGTCAGGCTCGAATGCACGCATTGCCTCAGCACCTCTCATAACTGTCTCAACAGACGGATCCGGCTCAACGCCTTCAAACAGCTGTACTTCCATACCTGCTTCTTTCAGGTAATCTACTGCTTTGTCCAGAAAGCCCTGACGTTTCATGGAACCGCCTCCTACAACGAGGATTGCTTTCTTTCCTTTCAGGTTCTTCAGTTCTGCCAGGGAACCTTTTCCGTGATACACATCTCTTGGTAAAGTAAATCTGCTCATTTCACACATCTCCTTTAAATGTTTTTTATTATGCGTGCCCGGTTTCCAATATCCGGATACCAAGTACGTTATTTTTTTAACATAAGCATTATACCACTATGTTATTTTTTTGACAATACAATTCAGTAAAAAATAATTGAAAAAGTGCACAAAAAAACCATTGTATTTTTGGCAATTCATACAATGGTTTTTGTGCTCTCTTCTGACTGTAAATACATTCTACGCCACTTTAATCGAAGGGTCCGTCCGGGTGACAACACATGTTATACCTTAAACCGATACCCCACACCCCAAATAGTTTCAATGTACTGCGGATGCGACGTGTCATATTCTACTTTCTCCCGAATCTTCTTGATATGCACCGTCACGGTCGCGATATCTCCGATAGACTCCATATCCCAAATCTCCCGGAAAAGCTCTTCCTTTGTGTATACACGGTTCGGATGCCCTGCAAGGAATGTCAGCAGATCAAATTCCTTCGTCGTGAAGGAGCGCTCCTCCCCATTGACCCACACACGTCTTGCCGTCTTGTCAATCTTCAGTCCGCGAATTTCAATGACTTCATTTTCTTCCACACTGCTGCCGATCAGACGTTCGTAACGTGCCAGATGCGCCTTCACACGCGCCACCAGCTCGCTC
>CALZPS010000196.1 GCA_945827765.1 uncultured Lachnospiraceae bacterium
AAACACAAACACACGCGGATGTTCCAGATATCTTCCCACGATGCTTGTAACCTGCAGATTCTCCGTCTCACCCTCAATCCCCGGCAGAATACAGCAAATGCCCCGCACAATCAGATTAATGCAGACACCTGCCCGTGAAGCTTCCGCCACCTTGCGAATGAAATCCATATCTGTCACGGAATTCATTTTCATCAGGATACGACCATCACTGCCTTTTTTTATCTCTTCATCCATCAACGCCAATACTTTCTGTTTCAGACTGGTCGGTGAGACGATCAGATGCTGATACGCTCCGTCCAGATTTCCGATGGACATATTTTTGAAAAATACTGCCGCATCTTCCCCGATTGCCTGATTAGCTGTCATCAAACAATAATCCGTATACATTTTTGCCGTTTTTTCATTATAATTTCCGGTTCCCACCTGAGTAATATACTTAATCTCTCCGCGGCTGCGATAAGTAATCAGACAGATTTTAGAATGTACTTTATAGCCCTCGAATCCATATATCACACGGCATCCGGCTTCTTCCATACGCTCGGACCAGTCAATATTATTCTGCTCATCAAAACGTGCCCGCAGTTCAATCAACGCAGTTACTTCCTTGCCGTTTTCCGCAGCGGCGCAAAGATACTCCACCAGTCTGGTCTTTTTTGCAAGTCGGTAAATCGTGATTTTGATTGTCATTACATTTGGGTCATAAGCCGCCTCTTTGATTAACTGCAAAAACGGTTCCATACTCTCATAAGGGTAGGAAAGCAGGATATCCCGCCGTTTGACCTGTGCCATCACACTTCCGTCTGCCACTGATGCCGCCGGCTGCGGAATAAACGGTTCATCGACGAGACCTCGTTTCATAGCGGCAGGCACCTTGTCGATGACCGAGAAGACAAATCCAAGTTTCATCGGTATTTTAGTGCGGAAAATACATTTCTGCGTAATTTTAAATTTCTCGCAGAAATATTTTTCCATCTCCTTACTCAGCGGGCTGGCTACTTCCAGACGCACAACCGCCATCTTTCTTCTCTTATGGAGGGTCTCCTTCATGATGTACCGAAAATCCGCATTGTCTGCATGTGCCTCATCATCCGGGGAAACATCGGCATTGCGTGTCACGCAGATGTAATTTTTGTCAGACACCTGATACCGCTCAAAAATCAATTCCATGTATTCCATGATAATCTTTTCCATGCGGATATAGCGGATATCATTTCCCGGCAGATATACGATTTCCGGAAGGAATGTCGGCACCGGTACGATGCCCCACATCGAGCGGTTTTCGTATTTCAAAGATGCCACCACGTAGATATCCTTATTCAGCAAATGGGGAAACGGATGATTTGCATCCACAATTTGAGGGGACAAAACCGGAAGTACCTGTTCCTTGAAATATTTTTTAATGTATTTCTTTTCCTGCTGCTCCAGTTCCTTTATGCTCAGACTGCAGATTCCATACGGAACAAGCTGTTTCTTTATCTCACTATATACTTTATCACACGCTTTATAAAGCGGAGCAACCGCCTCATAAATTGCATCAAGCTGTTCACCCGGTGTCATCCCCGACTTGCTGTCCTTCTTCGTATTATCGGCTGCCGCCAGATCATACAGGCTGCCTACCCGAATCATAAAAAATTCGTCCAGATTGCTGGTGAAAATAGATACAAATTTCAGCCGTTCCAAAAGCGGCACATTCTCATCCTGTGCCTCTTCCAGAACACGCTGGTCAAACCTCAGCCATGACAACTCCCTGTTTTGTGTATATGTCGGATGTTCTTTATTCATTCCCATTTTTCTCATTTCCTTTTTTCAACATCATTTCGTCTTTCAAGCTCATTTGTTTCTCTTTCATTTCTATCTGTTACTTTTCCAGATATTTCATCAGACGTTCGTATTCCCGTTCCATCAGATGATAACCATGATCGTAGAACGCCAGAAGGTGCTCTTTTTTCTGCTCCATTCGTGATATAGGTTTTACCAATGGCCGCAGCACAAAGATTTTCCCTTCTTGTTCCAGCCTGTCAATATGGTTCATTGTCTTATTGTAGTATAAACTTCTCGTGACTGCCGTGCGGATAAAATTTGGATAGGATCGATATTGTCGGCGGTAAAGCCGCTCCACCGCAGGCGACAGCGGTTTCTTGCGATATCCCTTATTGCGCGTGAGGATGACGATAATCTTTTCATTTCCGATTTCTTCCGCCCGCCCCATCGGCACAGAATCCGCGATTCCTCCGTCCAGATATGGAACTCCGTCTATATTGACAATCGGTGTCAAAAGCGGCAGACTGCAGGAGGCTCGGCAGATTTTCATCAGGCGCGCTCTGTCGCTGCGCTCATCCAAAAACTCCGCTTTCCCGGTCAGGCAGTTTGTCGCCACAATATCACAATGCATTTCCGACTGAGAATATGTCTCAAAATCAAACGGGTATGTTTCATTCGGATACTTGTCAAAAATCAAGTCCATATTCATGAGGCTTTTTTCTTTTAAAAATTTTCTCGGTCCGTATATATACGTTTCCTCTTTCCCATCCGGTATCGAACAATCTCTGGTCCGTCCCGGCTGCCTCGACACATAATCAACGGCGTTGCATGACCCCATAGAAACCCCTATGACATGAGAGACATACATTTCCTGCTCCATCAGATAATCCAGCGCGCCGGAGGTAAATACCCCTCGGGTCGCACCGCCCTCCAGTACCATCGTTGCCTTATACATCCATCACACGACCTTTCCATACATGATACTTTTTCATTATTTTACCCTCTTTTCAGACTTTTGTGAACCCCAAGTTTTGTTTTTTATAAACCTTACGCAGATTTTGCAGAGTAGTTTAAGATGATTTTATAGAAAAATATAAGACAGCTTGCCATTCCGGGTCAGATTATGGTACAATACCGAATGACGTTGTAGCTGCAAAAGCGGCAGACTACTTTTTTTCGAAGGAGAATAAACATGATTAGTGCAAACAATATCACACTGCGCGTAGGAAAAAGAGCGCTGTTTGAAGATGTCAACATCAAATTTGTCGGCGGCAACTGTTATGGTATGATTGGTGCCAACGGTGCGGGAAAATCCACTTTTCTGCGTATCCTTTCCGGACAACTCGAGCCTACCAGCGGAGAGGTTGTCATCACACCGGGCGAGCGTCTTTCCTTTTTACAGCAGGATCATTTCAAATATGATGAATACCCGGTGCTGGATGCAGTCATCATGGGAAATGCCCGTCTCTATGAAATAATGAAAGAAAAAGAGGTCATCTATGCCAAAGAAGACTTCACCGATGAGGACGGCATCCGTGCCAGTGAGCTGGAAGCAGAATTTGCCACCATGAACGGTTGGGAAGCAGAATCCGACGCTGCCAACCTGTTAAATGGTCTCGGCATTGATACTGAATTACATTATAAATATCTGAAAGACCTGACCGGTGCGGAAAACGTCAAATTCCTGCTGGCCCAGGCACTGTTCGGAAACCCGGACATTTTGCTGCTTGATGAGCCGACCAAAAAATTAGACATTGACGCTATCGCATGGCTGGAAGAATTCTTGATTAATTTTGAAAATACCGTCATCGTAGTGTCTCATGACCGGTATTTCTTAAATAAAGTCTGCACCCAGATTGCAGACATCGACTACGGCAAGATTCAGTTATATGCCGGAAACTATGATTTCTGGTATGAGTCCAGTCAGCTTTTGATTCGCCAGATGAAAGAGGCAAATAAGAAAAAAGAGGAAAAAATCAAAGAATTGCAGGAATTCATTTCCCGATTCAGTGCCAACGCATCCAAATCCAAGC
>CALZPS010000197.1 GCA_945827765.1 uncultured Lachnospiraceae bacterium
GTGCCATTCCACTCAGTCCATCTATAAAAATCCGATCTAATAATTTTTTCATCTTAAACCAGCTCCCTGTATCATTTTGTCATTATTTCTCTGCTGATCTTTTACCTGCATGATTCTTCCTTTATCCGGCTCTGCAGATAACGATCCATGGCCTCCGCCACGACTTTGGACTGTGAGACTGCCTCAACGACCGTGCGTGCCACATCCATGGCCGCATTTCCCGCACCGATGACAATGACCCGCTCCCCGATATGAAAGCTGTCGGGATTGTTCAAATAGTTAATGCCATAATGTACATGTCCCAGAGACTCTCCTTTGATTTTCAGTGTATTCGGACGCCACACGCCGGTTCCCACAAAAATCGCTTTGTATCCATCTCTCAGCAAATCTTCAATCGATAGTGCCCCGCCGGACCTGCTCCGATAATTGCAACATGGATACCATTTGACGGCACCGGGCCTTTCACCATCTTGGAACTGTAAGCAGTGGAAATATAATTTTCAATCACAGAGAAATGTACCGGAGCACCCTTTTTCCCCAATACACAATGCCCCTCGCATTGATGTTCATAGTCACACACCAGGCTGCACACAGTAAAAATCCTTCTTCCCGCCTCACATTATCTCTCATTTATCCACTAAAATTTTACCTCATTTTGATGATATAAGCAATAGAAAAACACCTGCTGTCTTTACTTTTCGCGCAAAATCAGATATACTGATACCAATTTGGCATATCCGCCGGACAGGAGGTTTTATGATGTTTCGTTTATGGGGAAAAGAATTCAAGGATAATCGGCTGCTGCGCGACACGGTCATCTGTGATGAGAGCAATGACACCCGCACACACAAAATTTTTCACGCGCTGGATGCCATCTGCTATGAATTTGATTTGAGCAAACCAATCTGGCTCGACACCACGATCGCCGATTTCAAGAAACACTCAAAAGCGCGGTTCTATCAGGACAATTTTGTCGATTCGATTGATTTTGATTATCTGGAAATTCAGGTGATTGAAGAATAACTCACTCTATCTGCCAGTCAATCGGCTCTATTCCATGTTCTTTTAAAAAGTCATTGGTCCGGCTGAACGGTCTGCTGCCGAAGAATCCCCGGTACGCCGAGAGCGGACTTGGATGAGGTGCTTTCAAAATCAAGTGTCGGGGATTGTTGAGCATCCGCTCCTTGCGCTGCGCCGGAGTCCCCCACAAGATGAACACGACAGGCCGCTCCTGACGATTCAATGCCATAATTGCCGCATCGGTAAACTCTTCCCATCCGATTCCCCTGTGAGAATTCGCCTGATGTGCGCGCACAGTCAGCACCGTATTAAGCATCAGCACTCCCTGCTCTGCCCATTTTGTCAGGCATCCGTGATTCGGTATCGTACATCCCAGATCGTCATGCAGTTCCTGATAAATATTGACCAGTGACGGAGGTATATCGACACCTTTCTGCACGGAAAAACAAAGCCCATGCGCCTGCCCGTCATTGTGGTACGGATCCTGCCCCAGAATCACCACCTTAACGTCTCTCAGCGGGGTCAGATGAAATGCATTGAAAATATCGTTCGCCGGAGGAAAAATTTTCCTCGTGCGATACTCTTCATTGACAGTATCGAATAATTGTTTGTAGTAAGGCTTGCGAAACTCATCCTTCAACGCCTCGTACCAGTCTCCGTTCAGTCCTGCCATCGTAATCTTTCTCCTTCGCATATGAAATCCTGTTCCTGTTCTGTTTGCAGCAGGGTATTTCTGTTTACAGCCGCACCGAGATTCCTTCCCCGCGCAGATATTCCTTCACTTCCCGAATCTCCAGCTCCTTATAGTGAAACAACGATGCCGCCAGCGCCGCATCCGCTTTTCCTTCGGTCAAAGCCTCCTTAAAATGCTCCAGCGTTCCCGCGCCGCCTGATGCGATTACCGGAATCGACACGCTCTCGGCAATTGCACGTGTCAATTTCAAATCGTACCCTGCCTTTGTGCCGTCACAGTCCATGCTGGTCAGAAGGATTTCCCCTGCCCCGAGCCTTTCCACGGTCTTCGCCCACTCCACGGCATCAATCCCCATATCGACACGCCCGCCGTTCTTGTAAATATTCCAGCCGCTTTTATCTTCCCTCTGTTTTGCATCGATTGCCACAACCACACACTGGCTGCCAAACTTTTCCGCCGCATCACGCACAAGCTGCGGATTGTTGATTGCCGCAGAGTTGACAGATATTTTATCCGCGCCTTCTCTCAGCAGTACCCGGAAATCATCCACCGTGCGGATACCGCCTCCCACGGTAAAGGGAATAAATACACATTCTGCCACTTTACGCACCATATCCACCACCGTTGCGCGCTCATCTGATGATGCGGTGATGTCCAGAAACACCAATTCATCTGCCCCTGCCTTGTCATATGCTCTGGCAATCTCTACCGGGTCACCCGCATCCTTTAAATCCACAAAATTTACACCTTTCACCACACGCCCGGCATTGACATCCAGACATGGGATTATTCGCTTGGTAAACATCTCTTTCCTCCTTGTTGTATTTCGGCGATAACCGTTCAGTCATACATCTCGATCAGGCTGAACTTTCACAAAGTTTTTCAATATCTGCAGTCCCACCTCACTGCTCTTTTCCGGGTGGAACTGACAGGCAAATACATTGTCTTTCTCCACCGATGCATGAATATTTACTCCGTATTTTGTGGAGGCCTTGACAATTTCCTCATCCTGTGCTTTCAGATAATAAGAATGCACAAAATACACATACGAACCTTCTTTTATTCCTTCGAACAATCTGCCGTTATGTGACAGATGCAGACTGTTCCAGCCCATGTGAGGAATTTTCAGTCCTTCTGCCGCCGGAATCCGCACGATTTCCCCTTTTAATATGCCCAAGCCATCCACTCCCGGTGCCTCATCACTTCGCTCAAACAAAAGCTGCAGCCCCAGACAGATTCCCAGAAACGGGGTACCTTGTTCTACAACCTGATGAATCACTGTGTCCAGTCCTCTGGATTTCAGATTTTCCATGGCATCCCCGAACGCACCGACCCCGGGGAGAATGACTTTATCCGCCGTCTGTATTTCTTTTGCATCCGAGGTAATTTTTACCTCCTGCCCAAGCAGAAGAAGTGCTTTCTCCACACTTCTGATATTGCCCGCATCATAATCAATTATTGCTATCATATTTTTTCTTCTCCATTCATTGCCTCATTTTTCCAGGATTTAAGCCATTTTCCAGCTTTTGAGACATTCCATTTCATCACTTTTCGCAAGATTTTATTACATCTTATCACACCCAAGGCTCTTTGTCGATATTATATATTTACTCAACCTGTTTTCTCAAAAATCACCAGTTTTGTTGTATAGGGAACGGTAGCTGCCTGTACTGCCAGCGCTCCGTTATATCCACCCATTTCGAGTCCCCAGCCCAAGGCTGCAGCTGCCAGTCCGGTTCCAAGTTTTGTTGCACCAGCAATGCCAACCACACAACCTGCTATATAAACTACAGAGCTTAAAATCAGAGTCTTTTGTTTTCCCATTTTTGCAAACAGTTTTGGTGCAATGGAAATTCCGATAATTGTGGCAATAACACTGATAACAGCTATAATACTGTATAAATCTGCATTTTCGAGAACATCTCTCGTGTAATACACATGCGTTGCCAAAACCAGTCCATTTAAAATATAGGTACAGATAAACACGATAATGGAAATATAAAAATACTTTGTATGCACCAGTGCATACACTCCTTAATATGCCATCACTTCCACCGTCTCTGTTTCCACGCC
>CALZPS010000198.1 GCA_945827765.1 uncultured Lachnospiraceae bacterium
ATGTGTATAAGAGACAGACCGCAGAATGACTGACAGTACAAACGCCGTTACCATTCCCAGCAGGAAATAGAGAGAAATCAGTCGATATTCTTTACAGATCGACAAATACAGCATATTGTAGAAAACCAGAACCAGGCTGACAAAACAGCAATATCCGGTAAACACATAATAAATCGGTACCCCGCCGACCAGATGCTCCCAGAAACAAAACGGGATTGCAAACAGGCAGCTAAAACAAATATTGGTCAGCAGCCCGACTCTGTGGCATGGCTGCACATCCTCATATCGGTCCTCAAAAATCACATCCGACATATAGCGGGACAACACCGCATTAAATGGAGAAGTCGTCAAAAGGGAGAAGATAAAAATATACAATACTGTACAGGAAAAAAGTTCCCGGTCGATATAACGAACCGTATTGAATTTCAACACCCTCTGCATCAGCATCAGATTAATGATTACAACCAGAACCGGTGCGATCGTTACAACGGTGCTGTAGAAAAATCCGATAATATTGGTAGTAATCGTATTCTTATGATAAATCCGGTTCAGTTTTACACCTATTCCTGCCATGCTCTTCTCCTTTCTGCAGCTTTCGTTTCTCCGGTCACTGTCCGTTTTCTGTCACACCGTCTTCCCATACCAGATTCTGCCTCTGTGCTGCTTCCTGATAAATTCTTGCATATGTTTTTTTCATGTCTTCAATTTTATATTTTCGAATCAGCCTCTGGTATCCAACCTCTGCCATCTGTCTGCGCACTTCTGGATTTTGTGCCAGATAAACCATGGCATTTGCGATTTCTTCAATATTCATGATGTGGGTCAGGATTCCCGCTTTCCCAAAGTCATCATCTTCTCCATACAAAAGGCCTCTGCAATTACCCACATCCGTCGCAATCACCGGCACATGCGCTGCATAACTTTCCAGAATCGTAAGCGGCTGTCCTTCACTGATACTGGTCAGAATCGTCATATCCATCCATCCAAGATAATCTGTGATCTTGATTCTTCCTGTAAATTCGATATCCGGAACCGCCATCATCTCTACCATTTTAAAGCATTCTGCCGCATACTCCGGCTCTTCATCATAGGGTCCCATAATCCACAATTTCAGCTTTGGAAATCGTTTCTTCGCATAGGCAAATGCCTGAATCATTGTTTTCACATCTTTAATCGGTGTCACACGAAGAATTGCACCGACATGGACGTAGCCTTCATGCTCCGGCCGAATGCCCGGGAGTTTTTCCAGTCTTCGATAATCAATTCCATTGGGTGTAATCGTCGTCTTTTCTTCCGGACATCCAAGTTCTATCTGAAGTTCCCTCGCATGCTGGTACAGGCTGGTCACGACGTCTGCTTTATCATATGCAATCTGAGACATTTTCTTAAACTGTTGGATCCAGATTTTCTTGTAGAGACGTTGTACCCACTCTGCCTTAATCAGCTCTTCCTCTCTCTCTCGTGTATAGATTCCATGTTCTGATATAATGAGCTGCCCATTGTAAAAATGTTTTCCCATACTTCCAACAATTCCTGCATAGCCTGTCGAGATGGCGTGATACACATCTGCCTTAGGAACCTCCATCGACATTGCCAGAAAGAGGGGGAGGTACATCGAACGCATCGTCCACAGGAAATCCGAAAATACGATATCCGGGTACTGCAGATTATAACAGTCCAATACCGCGTGGTAAAAATCTTCTCCCATCAGTAGTTGATTGATTGAGATGTTCTGATTCCGAAAGAAGTCAAATATGACATCCCACTCCACCTCATGATTTAAAAGCAAACTTCGCAGTGCATGATATTCCTCTTGTTTTAATCGGGTCTTATGTCTCTTATTTACACTGCCCCAATCCACATCTTCCAGATAAAGTTCATGTACTTCTGTCACATTCTCCGGCAGCTCATAGGCAAATTTCCCACTCAATTCACGATTCGCTATGATAGTAAGAAGGATAAATTCCTGTTTCGGGAATGACTGAATCATACTGTGTACCCAGCCGGACACTCCACCGACTACATAAGGATAACAGCCTTCTGCTATTATACAGATCCGCATCGCTATACCTCTTCTTTGATTATTCTTGATAGTAAGGTTCTATCTCCGGTTTCAGTGTAACGGAGGCCTCACCTTCTGTAAGCTGAAGAAGATAGGTGTCCTCTTCTACCTGTTTCCAGGTTCCACCGGTCATCATTATCGGTTTCTCTCCATGCGTCCGCAGCAACAGATATGCATCGCCGGTAAAGTCTTTCGTCCGAATCGAAATGCAGTCTCCCTTTCTGGTGCTTTCTACACTTCCGTTCAGGAAATTGCGGACTCTGCTGTCACTCTGGCTGATTGTGGTCTTCTCAAACGCAGCAAATGGTTTCCAGTAGGTATCGATATTCGCTGCCATCCGCTCCGCTACCTCTTGCCATTCATCTTCTCTGCTCTCCGGCCATAAAATCCGGTATATATCTACCTGAATATTGCTGTAGCCAAGTGCTGTCTCCAGACTTTTCAGCCACAGACTGTCTTTATAGCTATGTTTATAAGCATCTGTTGTCGCATTCTGGAGTGTAATCTGATCTGTCATCCACGACAGAATCTGCTCATCCGTTTCATATTCTCCCACCACAGTACGAATATCCCGGAAATATTCCATCTGTCCGTTCTCATCGATGAATGAGAGTATTTTCTCCTTATTTTCCTTGCGGACATATCCTCCTGCAAACACATAATCCAGATTCCAGCTTTTCAATACATCCGCCTCATCTGACACCGAGGATCGAATGCCTGTACTCCCTATTCTTCCGAGCGAGACCCCGGCTTCCGCTGACTCTTCATTAAAATATTTCAGATAATCAATCAGCTCGTCCCGGTTCGGTTCGTTCTGTGACTGATTGCTTTGTTTTACTGACACAAAAGAGGTAATCTTCCAGTTTCCTTTCCGGGCACCCGCCACCAGAGACGGCCACAGAATATCCCGGCAAAACTGCTGCGTCGTCATTCCGTAAACCTCCGCCATTTTCTTTTCATTTTCCACTGTCAGATCCGGAAAACCTGCTGCAGAAAGATTCTGCGCATTTACGATTGAATAAAGCGCATAGTCTTCTGACTCATAGAGCATGGCATCCAGCATGCCCAGACAAGTTTCCCCTTTCATATAATCTCCATTGACTGCAAATACAGAGCCTGTTCCCAGATTGCTTCTCCAGATGATTGCCGGCATATCTTCATTCTCCAGAGACATAGAATCCTTTTCTTCTGCCGAGAGGAATCCGACCATGTAGGATTTTGTTCTGGCCGAAATATCATACCACGGGATTTCTCTCTCCATATCTACAAGTTCCGGATTCTCCGCTCCCTCAAACAAATAATGCGTCTCTCCGCCCAAAAGGAATCCGCTGTATAGGCGAATTTCCTGCGGTTTCACCGATTCTGCACGCAGATGCTGGATTCCGAGGAGGTTCTGCAACACTGCACAGTCTTTGATTGTCTGATAGGAAGGCAGCCGATAAAATACAACAACACCACCTTGCTGTACATATTGTGACAACTCTTCTGCCGCCTTCAAGGTATCCGTCTCGAGCAATTCTCCGTCCATGAGCAGAAATGTTTTTTGATCCTCCTGAATCTGCATGTTTGCTTCTGCTGCATCCAGCGAGGAAAATACGCGAAAAGATTTCTTACGGTATTGTGCCCACTCTTTCATTGCGCGATAATAACCATTATCCTCTGTCCCGATGTACAGCTGTCTCTTATACACATCTGACGCTGCCGACGATACTCCTTGTGT
>CALZPS010000199.1 GCA_945827765.1 uncultured Lachnospiraceae bacterium
AATGCCTGTCGCTGCGCCTGAAAAGACATACATGGAAGCGGCGACTGCCGGTGCAAGTAATGCGTCTGCCATATGCATAAGTAATCCCTCACTTTTTTGTCATTCATTATTATAAGAGCCAGAGGACAATAGTCGTACATTTTTTTGCGGGTAATTAATTCATGCTCTTTTGACTCTGCATCATTATAACATTGACTTTTTCTGCTTTCAAGCCCCCAGATAGTTTGATTTTATGGCCGTTGATTTTATGGCAGTAATCCGCGAAGTGAGTGGTTCGGGTGTGAAAAGTAAAGAATAGGTATCTTCTTGAAAACGTTTTCAAAACAAATGAAAGTATCTGCTTGACTTTCATAATGGTTATGCTAAAATAGAGAAGTACGCTGCGGCAGACAAGAGCCGTGATATCATAGATAAAAAAGCAATGACCGTGTACAGTAGAGCGCTATTTCCTATCAGAGAGGGAGAATCATTGGCTGGAAGTTTTCCTTAGTTCGGATGGCAATCGAAATTCCCACGTGAGCTGCATCTCTGAAAGAACAGTAGGGGATGCCGTAGACTGTACGTTACGCAGGACTTGAGAGCTTATGAAGATTCTTCATGGGAATTAGGGTGGTACCGCGAATACAGCATTCGTCCCTTTCGGGATGGATGCTTTTTTGTTGCTATTATGCATGTGATAAGAAAGGAGAAACAGGATGCAGGAAAAACTGGAACAAATTAAAAAAGAGGCCATTGAGGCGATTCTGGCTTCGGATGTGCCGGAGAGACTTAACGATGTGCGTGTCAGATTTTTGGGAAAGAAAGGAGAACTGACCGCTGTATTGAAAAGTATGAAAGACGTAGCTCCGCAGGATCGACCAAAGGTGGGGCAGATGGTCAACGAAACAAGAGCTGCCATTGAGGAAATTCTGGAAGAGACAAAGTTGAAAATGGAGCAGGCTATTCGTGAAGAGAAGTTGAAAATGGAAGTGATCGACGTGACACTTCCGGCAAAAGTAAACAATGTCGGACACAGACATCCGAATACCATTGCGCTGGAAGAAGTTGAGCGGATTTTCGTCGGAATGGGATATGAAGTGGTGGAAGGGCCAGAAGTAGAATATGATGAATACAATTTTGAAAAGCTGAATATTCCGGCAGATCATCCGGCAAAAGATGAGCAGGATACTTTCTATATTAATAAGGAAATTCTGCTTCGTACCCAGACTTCCCCGGTTCAGGCTCGTGTGATGGAACAGGGAAAACTGCCGATCCGCATGATTGCGCCCGGGAGAGTATTCCGCTCCGATGAAGTAGATGCGACTCATTCACCATCATTCCATCAGATTGAGGGACTTGTAATTGACAAGGATATCTCCTTCGCCGATTTAAAAGGAACATTGGAAGTATTTGCCAAAGAGTTGTTCGGGCCAGAGACAAAGACCAAGTTCCGTCCGCATCATTTTCCATTTACAGAACCAAGTGCAGAGGTAGATGTAAGCTGTTTCAAATGCGGCGGCAAAGGGTGCAGGTTCTGCAAAGGCTCTGGCTGGATTGAAATCTTAGGCTGCGGCATGGTACATCCACATGTGCTTGAAATGTGCGGTATAGACCCGGAGGAATATAACGGATTTGCATTCGGTGTAGGCTTGGAACGTATTGCACTTCTGAAGTATGAGATAGACGATATGCGCCTGTTGTATGAAAACGATATCAGGTTTTTGAGACAGTTCTAAAGATGGCAATGAAAAGAAAGCGAGGATTGAAAAACTATGAATACTTCATTATCATGGGTGAAAGCGTATGTTCCCGATTTGGATGTGACAGCGCAGGAATATACAGATGCAATGACATTGTCCGGGACAAAGGTGGAAGGATTTGAGAGACAGGATGCCGATCTGGACAAAATTGTTGTCGGACAGATTGAAAAAATCGAGAGACATCCGGATGCCGACAAACTGGTCATCTGTCAGGTAAATATCGGGACAGAGAGTATCCAGATTGTGACCGGAGCACCGAATGTATTTGAAGGTGCCAAGGTTCCGGTCGTGCTGGACGGCGGCCGTGTGGCGGGAGGCCACGAGCCGGGGCAGAGAGTAGAAGGAGGCATACCGATTAAAAAGGGAAAATTGCGCGGCATCGAGAGTAACGGTATGATGTGCTCTATAGAAGAGCTTGGTTCTAACCGCGATATGTATCCAGAGGCACCGGAGTACGGGATTTATATTTTCCCGGATGAGACACAGGTGGGAGCGGATGCAGTGGAAGTACTCGGACTTCATGACGTGGTGTTTGAGTATGAAATTACTTCCAACCGCGTGGATTGTTATAGTGTCATCGGCATTGCCCGCGAGGCAGCAGCCACATTTGACAAAACATTTGTGCCGCCGGTTGTGACTCCTACGGGAAATAGTGAGGATGTCAATGACTATATCAAAGTTTCTGTGGAAAATACAGAGTTATGTCCACGTTATTGTGCGAGGGTGGTAAAGAATATCAAAATCGGGCCGTCTCCGAAATGGATGCAGAGAAGGCTTGCATCTGTAGGTATCCGCCCGATTAACAATCTCGTGGATATCACAAACTATGTGATGGAAGAGTATGGGCAGCCGATGCATGCTTATGATCTGGATACGATTGCCGGACGGCAGATTATCGTAAAGAACGCTGCCGATGGAGACACCTTTACCACATTGGACGGACAGGAGCGCAAACTTGATAAAGATGTTCTGATGATTTGTGATGGAGAGAAAGAGGTCGGTATTGCCGGTATCATGGGAGGTGAAAATTCCATGATTACGGACGAGGTAAAAACTGTACTCTTTGAGGCAGCATGTTTTGATGGTGTGAATATCCGTAAATCCGCAAAAAGAGTCGGACTTCGCACGGATGCATCGGGCAAATTTGAAAAAGGACTCGACCCAAATAATGCGCAGGCAGCAATCGACCGTGCGTGTCAGCTGGTTGAAGAAATGGAAGCCGGAGAAGTGGTAGGCGGAATGGTTGATGTGTACAGCAAGGTGAAAGAACCGGTGCGTGTACCATTCGATGAACAAAAAATCAACCGGATGCTGGGAACTGATATTTCCAAAGAACAGATGCTGTCCTATTTCAGGCGCATTGAACTGGAATATGATGCCGCAACAAACGAAGTGATTGCTCCGACCTTCCGTCATGATTTGTTCCGCATCGCGGATTTGGCGGAAGAAGTGGCAAGATTTTATGGATATGACAATATTCCTACTACCTTGCCGGATGGGGAAGCGACCACAGGTAAAATGACCTTTAAGCTTCGTATCGAGCAGGTGGCGCGGGATATCGCCGAGTTCTGCGGATTCAGTCAGGGCATGACGTATTCGTTTGAAAGTCCGAAGGTATTTGACAAATTGTTGCTGCCGGCAGATTCCCCGCTGCGCGAAGCAATTGAAATCATGAATCCGCTGGGAGAAGATTACAGCATCATGCGCACGATTTCTTTGAACGGAATGCTGACATCTCTGGCAACAAACTATAACAGACGCAACAAAAATGTCCGCCTGTACGAGCTGGGCAACGTGTATCTGCCAAAGAGCCTGCCGCTTACTGAACTGCCGGACGAGAGAATGCAGTTCACTCTGGGAATGTACGGAGACGGGGATTTCTTCGACATGAAGGGAGTACTGGAAGAATTCTTTGAAAAAATCGGCATGAAAAATAGAAGAACTTATGATCCGAAGGCGGATAAGCCCTACTTGCATCCGGGCAGACAGGCCAATGTCTGTCTCTTATACACATCTGACGCTGCCGACGATACTCCTTGTG
>CALZPS010000200.1 GCA_945827765.1 uncultured Lachnospiraceae bacterium
CTACACAAGGAGTATCGTCGGCAGCGTCAGATGTGTATAAGAGACAGACACTTCCTCCCGGGGAAATCACTGCATTTTCCACATCGACGTCGCGATTCACCTGATTTTCTATCTGTAAAAATCCGTCCTCGCCGACTTCCGCAATAATCTCCCGCAGTAATTTCTGCTCCTGTTCCTGAATCAAAAGGTCTGTATCAATAAATTTCTTGCCAAGTCTTTTTGCCACTACCACGCCCACCGTGCTTTTGCCGACAGCAGGCATCCCGATAAAAATCAAATTATTTTTCATATGTATCTCCACATGTTATTTTCTCCTGAGACGTTTTTATTTTACTCTTTTTCTGCCATAAACTCAATAGGAAAGTTATAATATCAACAACTAATAGAATTTTCGGCGTGCTCTGCGGTCATCGCTGCGGCGTTTGTACAATTCCTGATAGAGCATGACTTCTACCAGTTCCTGCAGCCATTTGTCATCAGATGCCCCTTCTTTTTCCAGGTCAATCATTCGTTCTTTTCTGACCTTGTCACAGATTCGTCTGCACATCATTCTCAACTGCAGACGGTCCGGATACTCATCATACATCATACTGCACGGACATTCACAGCGGTCACACTCTTCCTCGACAAACGGAATCAATTTTCTCGCCGTATTGGGATAAAGGCTTTTCATGTATTCGTAATCCCGACGCTCCACGCGTTCCTCATCATATGCCAGCGGCATCGGATACACCATATAATAAGGCAGTTTGAGGCTCATATTCGCACTCCCTGTTTTCAGAATATACATTACAGTATGCAAAAAAAAAAGGGATTGTGCATCCAATATCTTCTCATCTGATATGGATTGCACAATCCTCTTCCTTTATTACCTCCTCGGCAGCCTGACGCATATCTTGAACAAATCTGCCTCCGTCGTTATCTCAAGCGTTCCTTTCTGCAGTTCGGTAAAGCTTTTTACAATCGCCAGCCCCAGCCCGGAGCCTTCTGTGTTGCGGGATGCGTCCCCACGCACAAAACGGTCGGTGATCTCATCCGTATTAAAATCCAGCTCCGTCGCAGAAACATTTTTCATGGTGACCGACACCTGATCATCAGACACGTCCATATCCACATATGCCCGCGTCCCCGGAAGTGCATATTTGGTAATATTCACAACCAGATTTTCAAAAATACGGTACGTTTTCTCACTGTCCAGTGTCATGACTACCTTCTCTTCCGGCAGCCGCCAGCGGAACTTCAAATCAGCGGCTTTGATTTTGTCCTCCTGCTCGAAAACCGCCTGCTTGAGAAGCCCCACGATATCCACATCCATCAGGTTGAGCGTCACCGTTCTGCTCGCCGCCTTGCTGATTTCAAACAAATCTTCAATCAATACTTTCAGCCGCTGCGACTTCCGCTCCAAAATATCCAAATATTCTTTTCGTTTCTGTTCATCCTGCTCGTTCTTTAACAAATCCACATAAGTGATGATTGCAGTCAGGGGAGTTTTGAGGTCATGGGAGACATTCGTAATCAACTCCGTTTTCATCCGCTCGCTCTTGACTTCCTTCTGCACCGCTTTCTGGAATCCGTCCTGAATCTTCTTCAAATCCTCTTTCACCGGATTGTAAATTCCAAAATCACCTTCGATTTCCACGTCCAGATTTCCTGCCGCCAACTGATTCGTCGATTCCTGCAGGAGCATATATTTCCTGCGGATATCATCAAAATATTTGCGCAGGAACAAAAACAATAGTACCGAATAAATCAGCAGCGCAAACACTCCGTAAAACCAGAGCCATGTGATTACCAGCAGGACAAAGAAATTCAGTACCACAATCCCCAGTATCGTGCGGTTTGTCTGATTTTGGAAATCAATGTGCAGCAGCGCGTCATAGATACGGGCAGATGTTTCCTTCATACTGTTCCAGATATTTTTTATACTCCGTTTGAGGCTGAAATGCTGTTTCTTTGCTCTGCCCTCCGACACGGCTTTTTTATGCTCCGCACGTTTTTCTTTCCATTTCCGGTACTTCCTCACCGACCAGATACGCTGATTGACATATTCGCCTCTCATCGTAAAAATGCTGCGCAGGCAAGTCGCAGACCAGAACACTGCTGCAAACAGCACACACCAGGCAAGCAGATTCAGCATCACCTCGAACCCATAACCCGTTTGCAAAAGCGCTCCGACAGTATTTACACCGTAGTACGCAGCAGACTCCATCGTCGACAGCAGAAAACTATTTTCAAATGATCCCGCAAAACAGAAAATACAGAACCATACAAAAAGAATCCATTCCAGGGATACACAGAAAATCCTTTTATTTCCAATATCCCATGCTTTATTAAATGGGATGAAAACAGCGGCCAGTATAAAAATAACTACCCACGCATACATACGCCTGCCAATTTCTCCGACATAAAGATTAACAGCGTTTCCGTCACTATAGTAATGTGTCACAACACCATCCACAGGAACCTCAGAAAGGATGGCACTGCCTGCCAGTCCCGAATATTCTTTCAGTGAACTTTCCGTAATACCATAAACAACCGTCACATTTTCGGGCGAACCAATAAACTGAGGAATGTAGTTGTCAGCACTGTACAAATAACAAAGCTGCTCCAAACGATATTGCTGCTGCTTTCCCACCATGCTCCCCTTTATTTCTACATCCTGCAGATTTCCATCCTTGTCGTAAACAAACCGTCCCCACAAAGCATAGGACTCGGCACTATCAGCCAGTTTCCCCTGATAGCCTTCCGGAAATGAGGATAAGAGCAGGTTCTTCCCCTCATCTGCCGCAGCATCATCTATTATCTCGTAGGAGAGGAATTTCTTCAGCAGGAAGAAGTCGTCACTTCCATATTCCTCCATGATTTCCGTATAGGAGGGAGCATCCTCCGTTTCCGGAGTCCTGCACTGTGCATAGAGAAACAAATTTCCGTCCGCCAGATTCTGCACAACCGTTTCCATCAGTTCATTCAGATTTTCTTCTTCCATCGCCGCCTGATCGACAAGCTGCGCATAATCCGGGTAACAAGAAACCATATTCCACGCTGCCAGAATAATCACTACAAGTACCGCAGTGATGATAAATGTGCGGCTGTTCTTCATTTTTTCATACAAGCTGACTGTTCTTTCCACAAAATCAGGGCTGTTTTTCAATTTTGTATCCAACTCCCCACACCACCTTCAAATATTTTGGATTTTTGGGGTCCAGCTCAATTTTCTCGCGGATATTACGCACATGCACCATGATGGTGTCTGTGCTGATGGCCCGCTCCTGCCAGACTCTTTCGTAGATTTCTTCTGCGGAGAATACACGGCCCGGATGTTTCATCAAAAGCAGCAGTATCTTGTACTCGATTGGTGTCATTTTCACAGGCTTTCCGTCCACTGATACTTCAATCGTATCTTCATTCAGTTCCAGCCCGCCGATAATGTGCACATTTTCTTTTGGCTCGAGTTTCTCCAGGAAACGCCGATAGCGGCGAAGATGGGAATTTACGCGGGCAATCAGCTCCATCGGAGTGAATGGTTTGGTCACGTAATCATCGGCACCGATATTGAGCCCCATCACCTTATCGACTTCCTCGGATTTTGCCGACAGCATTATGACCGGAAAATCGTATTTTTCCCGCAGTTTCATCGTCATATGAATTCCATCCATGCGGGGCATCATAATGTCCACGATTGCCAGATGAATCGTTTCCCGATCCATGATCTCCAGGCCCTCTATGCCTGTCTCTTATACACATCTCCGAGCCCACGAGCCCGTACTAGATCTCGTA
>CALZPS010000201.1 GCA_945827765.1 uncultured Lachnospiraceae bacterium
ATCTACACAAGTAGTATCGTCGGCAGCGTCAGATGTGTATAAGAGACAGGACCTGAATCTGGTATACGCCGCTTGGTACATACCAGTCATGAATCGAAACATTCCACTCTGCAAACGCGCGTTTAGACAACGAAACTGTCACCGTCTTTGTCTCTCCCGGCTCCAATGCAATCTTCTCAAATGCGCGCAGCTCTCTCACCGGACGAACGGCACCGGTCCGGCACGGAGCAACATAAATCTGTACCACTTCTTTGCCCGCTATTGCTCCGGTATTCGTCACATCCACAGATACCTTCAGTTCCTCGGCATCTGTCATCGCCTCTTTATCAAGCTGCAGATTATCATAGGCAAATGTCGTGTAGGAAAGTCCATAACCGAACGGGAACAGCACCGGTTTCTTCACTGTCTCATAGTAACGATAACCTACCAGTCTCTCTTCTCTGTATTTTACATCGTCTTTCTCAACTCCATAATACGGATAGGTCGGAGTATCCTCGATGCGGATTGGGAATGTCTCCGTCAGACGGCCGCTAGGATTTACCTTGCCATACAATAAATCTGCCGCTGCCAGACCTACTGCCTCACCGCCCAGATAAAGTTCCAGCACACCTTTCACATCATCAATCCACGGCATACTCACCGGAGAGCCGTTATGCAATACCACGATTGTATTCGGCTGCACCGCTGCCACTGCCGCAATCAAATCATTCTGATACCGTGGGATATCCATGTGAGTCCGATCCAATCCTTCCGTCTCATAGCTGTCCGGCAATCCGGCAAAAATGACTGCCTTGTCAGCCTCTTTCGCCGCTGCCGCTGCCGCCGCAGCATCGATTGTCTCTGTTTTTAAATCGTAGCCTTTGACATAGGACACGCCATCCTTTTCTCCGACTTCATCCCACACGCTGGATATTTTGTACGGATTAATATGAGAACTTCCGCCGCCCTGATAACGCGGTGCTTTCACGTATTCACCGATATATACTATCTTTTCTCCCTCTTTTAACGGCAGAACCGCATCTTCGTTTTTCAGCAGGATTGCACTTTCTGTCTCTACTTTTCTGGCCGCCTCATGTCCTGCCTCAAAATCATAAACTGCGTCTTTTACATGATTCTCGCTGTAGCGGAACACGATATTCAGCACTCGCTCCACTGCTCTGTCCAGCACATCCATCGGAAGGGTACCATCTTCTGCTGCCTCCTTGATTCTCCGCACATTGTCCGGTCCCGGTCCCGGCATACACAGATCCATACCTGCTGCCACGCTGTCTACCGGATTGTCACATGCGCCCCAGTCTGTCATCATGTATCCGTCAAAATCCCACTCTCCACGCAGGATATCAGTCATGAACAATTCGTTCTCGCTGGCATATGTACCATTAATCTTGTTGTAAGAACACATAATCGTCCAGGGTTTTGCCTCCTTGACAGCGTCTTCAAAGGATGCCAGATAGATTTCTCTCAGTGTCTGTTCATCTACGATAGAATTGCTTGTCTGACGGTACAATTCCTGATTATTCGCCAGAAAATGTTTCGGACATGCTCCGACGTTCTGGCTCTGGATACCTTTGATTTCTCCGGCTCCCATCTTGTTGCTGACAAGTGGGTCTTCCGAAAGGTACTCAAAGTTCCGTCCGCACAGTGGGGAACGCTTGATATTCATTGCAGGTCCCAGAATCGTGCTCACATCCTCTGCCTGACACAATTTACCCAATTCCACGCCCACCAGTTCTGCAATCTCCGGGTCAAAGGAAGAGGCTGTCGCACAGCCTGCAGGGAAGCAGATTGCAGGATTACTGGAACCAAGTCCCAAATGATCCCCTGTTCCTGCCTGTTTGCGCAGTCCGTGTGGTCCGTCTGTGAGCATCACCGATGGAATGCCCAGCCGCTCCAACCCCTGAACATGCCAGAAATCCTTTCCCACACAGAAAGAAGCTTTTTCTTCTACGGTCATCTGTGAAACAAGTTCTTTGATTTTGTTTGAATCCATTCTGATTTTCCTCCATATCTGATAGTCCGATTGTACTATCGCTCTGATTTTTTAAAAAGCCGCCAAAGCCTTTTCATTTATTATAAGTATACACCATAGAGTCTTTGGAATCTATCAGATCTTTGTCTGTATTGTCACATTTTTGTTTTATGTCTTGTATTAAAATACAATTGAAACTGAATAATGCACCGGAAAATATCCCTTTTTCCCGGTGCATTTCACATAACTTGCTTTTATTTAAGACTCGCTTAAGTTATCCCCTTCATATAGATTGCTCTTATAATATTCCAAATTCCATCATAGCCTTGCGGAGCACTTCCTTATTCTGCGGTTCCATCTCCGTCAAAGGTCCGCGCAGGCTGCCGACTCCTTTGCCCTGCATATTCATCGCAGCTTTGACCGGAATCGGATTAACTTCACAGAATAATGCATCCACAAGTGGAATCGCATCCAACTGCATCCTGCAGCTCTTTTCCACATTTCCGTCAAAAAATTCATATATCATATCATGTACATACGTCGGGGCCACATTGGACAACACAGAAATCACACCAATACCGCCGAGCGACAACAGCGGTACGATTTGGTCGTCATTGCCGGAGTACAAATCAATCTTGCCATCACACAGATGCATGATCTTTGCCACGTTACTGATGTTGCCGGATGCCTCCTTGACACCGACAATATACTCTACATCCTTGACAAGTTTCGCCACCGTCTGCGGCTGAATCGCACATCCGGTACGGCTCGGCACATTATAAAGAATAGAGGGAATTTTTGCTGCCTCTGCAACCTGCGTATAATGTGCAATCAGACCGTTCTGCGTTGCTTTGTTATAATATGGTGTGACAAGAAGAAGTCCGTCCGCTCCAGCCTCTGCAGCCTCCACGGAAAGCTCTATCGCCGTTCTGGTGCAATTAGAACCGGTTCCTGCAATCACCGGAATTCTGTGATTCACACGTTCAATCGCAAATTTGATGACATCCACATGCTCTTTTTCAGTCATCGTCGCAGACTCCCCGGTCGTACCACAGATAATGATTGCATCTGTCTTTCCGGCAATCTGCTCCTCCAAAATCTCATCCAGCTTATCATAATCCACTTCCAGATTCTCTTTCATCGGTGTGACAAGTGCGACACCTGCTCCTTTAAAAATTGCCACTGATTCTTCCTCCTAAACTTTGATTGATATGTAATGATTGGTTTCATTTTCTGCGCCATGCCAGCTCGATTCCGCCTCTGGCTTCATCTCGCTGCGGCTGTGCGCCGTATTCCTGCGTTTTCTGCGCCATGCCAGCTCGATTCCGCCTTTGGCTTCATCTCGCTGCGGCTGTGCGCCGTATACAAAACATGTAAAATCCTGCCGCACATAAATGTGCGCAGTCTTTTTCATGTTTTGTGCATGGCTTGACAGGTAAGCAAAAAGAAACGGCCACCGGTGCCGTCTCTAATATATACAAAACCTTGTATAAATTGAGATAGCACTCCATTCCTAACATACTGCCTGTATTTCTATAATGCTCTCCATACCTCTGCAGCCTCGGATATGACAGTCATGACATTTTTCACGTCACGCCCAAGCAATGTGAATTCAGGAATACACATCCTTTCGGCATCTTTTCCTTTCTGATGTCATCATCTGCTCCTGTACATCCGGCATCATACTGATAAAAAATGCAACCTCTATCTACGTTTCTATATTTATGATGTTGGGATCAAAAGTCCCCAACTATGATACCTACGGATTGTTTCGTGCTTTGCACTCCCACAATCCTACC
>CALZPS010000202.1 GCA_945827765.1 uncultured Lachnospiraceae bacterium
TGAAGCGTAAGCGGAATCGAGGTTGCGAGGCTTTGAGAAGAGGCGCGAGCCACAAGCGAGATGAAGCGTAAGCGGAATCGAGGTTGCGAGGCTTTGAGAAGAGGCGCGAGCCACAACCGAGATGAAGCGTAAGCTCAACGCAACCTCGATTCCTTTTAAAATAAGGATGACATTGTCAGTCATTGGTGGTATACTAGGGACATGGCATTATTAGGAAAGAGAGCGAAGCGAATGCAGGAATCGTTTGAGAAATGGAATCGGAATCATTTCATTATCGCGTGGATTCTGGGAACATTTTGTAGTTGCGGGCTGATGTTGTCTTTGACCGGCGAGGCAACAAAACAAAATAGCCAGGGATTAGATCTGAAAAATGAATTATTGGTATATGTGCGGACCATTTATCTGTCTTTTTCCGCAGATCGTCTTAAGACTTTTCTTTTACTGTTGGCAATTGCGGCATTGATTTATATCGGAAAGCAAATCAGCAGCAGTATACAGCAACGAGTTCTGCTGATGCTGTTTTCCGGAATATTTTCCTTTTCCCAGCTAATCAGCAAAAGCTATAAGTCGGCAGGATCTTGGGATTTACTGTTCGATAATAGTATGAACCGTACAAGAGCATGGATACAAGGGCTTGCGTATGCCATCATTTGTTATTATATATTGAAACTTTTATATTACCTTGCACAGAAGTACCTGATGCAAAAATGTGAGAATGTTCTCTCGGAGAAGAACTATGCTCGGACATTCTGGCTGTCGGCGGGGCTTATGCTGCTGTGCTGGCTGCCTTACTTTGTGATTTTTTATCCGGGGACAAGCAACGAAGATACCGTCATTCAGCTGATGGAATATTTTCATATTCACAGTTACATCAATGATATGACAGCGGCAGCATGGGCGGATGCATTTATCACGAATCACCATCCTTATCTGCTCACGATGCTGTTTGGCGGATTTATCCGTATGGGGCTTGCACTAGGCGATATCCGTCTGGGAGTGGCGGCATATTCGCTGCTCCATATGGTGTTTTTGGCATATACATTTTCCGCCGGCATTCTGTATTTGAATTATGTGGGAGTGTCAAAGAAACGTCTGAAATGTATCCTCCTGCTCTTGATGTTTTTGCCTATTTTTCCGTTATACAGCATTTGTATGGTGAAGGATACGATTTATGCGTCATTTTGTCTGCTCTATATACTGATGATGTACGAAGTGACCCGCACACGCGGGGCAGCGCTGGAATCTATAAAATTTGATGCGGCGTTGTTCGCTCTGGGGCTTATGATGATGCTGACGAAGGTATACGCCATGCATATTCTGACTGTTGTCGGCGTGATATATTTGCTGCACTATCGTAAGTATATGCTGCGGACGATTCTGGTGATTTTTGTGCCTGTTGTGTTGTATAAGTTTGCATTTCTTAATCTGTTACTGCCGGCTCTGGGAGTGGCTCCGGGCGGAATTCAGGAAGGATTAAGTGTTATGATCCAGCAGACTGCGCGCTATGTGACCGAGTACGGCGAAGAAGTGACAGAGGAAGAGCGTACTGCAATCAATGAAGTTCTGGTATACGAGGATATCCCGGAAGATTACAATCCGGAGCTTTCTGACCCGGTGAAGAAAAAGTGGCGTCAGGACTACACACAGGAGGAACTGTCGGCATATTACCGTGTATGGTTTCAGATGTTGTTGAAACATCCGGATGTGTATGTAGAATCCATACTGCACAACACATACCAGTATTATGATATCAATAAGATATCCAGTCTGGAGTATTATGAATTTCATCCATATTTGCAGGAAAATGATGAGGAACATGCTTATACATGGCTGTATGTGGAGAATCTGCCTCGTTTTGAAGAGGAACGTTATGTGGTCAATCAGATGATTCTCCTGCTGCAGAAGATTCCGGGGCTGAATGTGTTTATGTCGTTGGGACTGCTGCCTTGGATATTATGGTTTTTTGTCTATTCGTATATTTTTCAAAAACGGGCAAGGTATGCCGAAACCTTACTTATTCCGGTGATTACTTTTGGGGTCTGTCTGTTATCCCCGGATAATGGAAATTACAGATATATTATGCCCATTATGTTTGCCTTGCCGTATCTGGGAGTTTTGTGTTATACTGACCAGGCATGATATTTTGCATGGAAAGTATGTTTTGAGCAGGTTTTCATGAAGTGAGTCTTGACTAAAGAAAGAGTAAATGGGAACGATACAGATGGAAATGGATACGAAGAACAGAACACCCGATATTCAAAGAGTATATGAGGAAAAGAAAGTCTCAGGTGAGGAGGCGATTCGCCATATTCAGCCGGGGCAGAGGGTTGTGGTCGGGCACTGCGGCGGGGAACCTAAGATGCTTACCCGGCTGCTTGCCGAGCATAAAGACTGGTTTGAAAATGTGGAGATTGTCCAGATGCTTCCGCTGGGACCTTCTCCTTTCACGCAAAAAGGGATGGAGGGACATTTTCGATATCATTCGATTTTCGTCGGAGATGCGACGAGAGAGGCTGTTGCAGAGGGGCGTGCAGATTATACACCATGTTTTTTCTATCAGGTGCCGAGGCTTTTTCGGACGACGCTGCCGGTGGATGTGGCATTGATTCAGGTGACGGAACCGGATGAACAGGGTTATTGCAGTTTCGGAGTGTCTGTGGATTATATTAAGGCAGCGGCAAAGCAGGCGAAACTGGTGATTGCACAGGTGAATCAATATATTCCCCGGACACTGGGGGATGCATTTATCCATATCAGTGAGATAGATTATATCGTGGAGCATCACACACCGCTGACGGAACTTCCGAGACCTCACATTGGCAAAGAGGAAATGGAAATAGGAAGATACTGCTCTACGTTGATTGAGGATGGAGATACGCTGCAGATAGGAATTGGCGGGATCCCTGAGGCAGTGCTGTCATCTCTGAAAGGCAAAAGGAATCTTGGCATCCACTCGGAGATGATAGGCGAGAGTGTCGTGGATTTGATGGAATGCGGGGTCATTACAAACAGCCGGAAGGCGGTGAATCCGGGCAAAGTGATTACATCATTTCTTTTGGGCGGAAAGCGATTGTTCGACTATGTAAATAATAATCCACAGATAGAACTGCATCCAATCGATTATGTAAATAATCCGGTGGTCATTATGCAGCATGACCGGATGGTTTCTATCAATTCCTGTATTCAGGTAGATTTGATGGGACAGGTGGTGGCCGAGACCATCGGCAGTATGCAGATTAGCGGAGTGGGCGGTCAGGTTGATTTTGTGCGTGGGGCAGCCATGGCGGAACATGGGCGTTCGATCATCGCAATGACATCCACGGCTTTACATGGAAAGGTTTCCAAAATCGTACCATATATCCCGGATGGGGCTGCAATCACTACATCGCGCAACGATGTGGATTATGTGATTACCGAATACGGTATTGCGGCATTAAGAGGAAAGACGCTCAGAGAACGGGCGGAGAGTCTGATCCGTGTCGCACACCCGAAGTTTCGGGATGATTTGTGGGAAGAGTGGCAGAAAAAATATATCAGACAGAGCAGATAAATGATGGAGGGAGAAATACAATGAGTATCAGCGTGGCATTGCTGGCATATAAGGAGGCGGAGAATCTGAAGATTCTGTTACCGCAGATTATCGAACAGGTGGAAAAATGTGGGGAAGAGTATGAGATTTTGGTGGTTGACACAAAGGAACCGCTGGACCTGTCTCTTATACACATCTGACGCTGCCGACGATACTCCTTGTGTA
>CALZPS010000203.1 GCA_945827765.1 uncultured Lachnospiraceae bacterium
TAGGATTGCGAGAGCACGAAGTGCGTAGCAATCCGTGGACATCATGAAGTCAAAGAATCATGTATGACATGCTTGCATGTCAATGCATGACTTTGAGCCCTATACAACTTGAGAAATCAGTAAGCATCATTAGGACAGTGAGGAATAACATATGGTTACGATTAAAGATATTGCTCAGAGAGCCGGGGTATCGCGGGGTACGGTTGACCGTGTCCTGCATGACAGAGGAAAGGTTTCTCCCCAAAAGGCAGAAAAAATACGAAGAATTGCAGACGAAATGGGGTATCAGCCCAACATTGCCGGGCGTGGACTGGCAGCCAGAAAAAAGCATCTGAAATTGGGGTTTGTCTATATAAAGAGTGAACATACTCCGTTTCACAGTGTGATATATGAAAGTGCAAAACAGTATGCGCAGGAATTGGAACAGTACGGAGTCAGCGTGACCTTTTTTGGCCTTGAACCGGATAAATACAGTGGTTTTTTCAAAGATTGCGGCAATCCGATGCTGTATAATATGTTTCACTCTCAGAAGATGGACGGATGGGCGGTTGTAGGAACTCTGGGAAATGTTATAAAACAGACTGTCGAAGAGAGCGGAAGCGAGACCGCTCCTATTGTGGTGTACAACATGGATGAAGACGTGGAGAATAAGCTGGCTTTTGTTGGCTGCGATTATGTGCAGTCCGGCAGACTTGCATGTGGGATAGCAGCGTTGCTTACAAAAAATCGTGCTCATGTAGGCATTGTGTCAATGGATGACGGCAGTATACAGAGTTCCATGGCAAGGGTCGCCGGATTTGAGACAGAGGTGAAAGAGCGCTATCCTCAAATTCAGATTGTGGCGAAACATTTTGTGGAAAACTCAAAAAAAGGTCGGGAAGAGTTTTCGATGAAAGTCTATCAGATGCTGGAAGAACATAAGGATATTGATGTGCTGTACCTGCTGAATCCCGGAGATTACAGCGTATGTCAGATGGTCAGACGCGCCGGAGCGACCCGCGATGTGCGCATTATCACCAATGATCTGGTGACGGACTGGCAGAGAGAGATGGTAAAAAACGGGACGATTGATGTGGCTATCTGTCAGGAGCCGGAGAAACAGGGCGTGAAACCATTGGAAATCCTTTTCAATTATCTGGCACTGGGGATAGAGCCGGAGACATTATGGTATAAGACGGAATTGAGTGTGCGCATCGGACAGAATGTGTGAGCAGGGAGTATGTAGTGTTCAGGCGGTGGCATGAATCCTCTTAAGATGTCGAGGTGTCCCCCCCCTGGGTGAGAGATTGTGCAGAATCACTAAAAATCAAAAAGAATAAGGCAAAAATATTGACAAAATGATTCTTTAATACTATAATAATCGTAGCGTGTTCGTGCACACATTTACAAACGCTATTGATGCAGGTAAATGTATTTCCATGGCGGGAGTTGCGTACCGAAATGGAAAAATCAATTCATCTATCTCTGATTCGTTTTGGGAAAAAGGGCGATGGATTGAATGAAGAGGGATACCGGAGCGTGACGGTATCTGAAAAATGAAAATCGTTTCTGGGAAACAGAAAAAGGAGGGTATTCAAATGAATGAGAAAAAGTACTTGAAATGGTACAACAAAGTGGGTTATGGCTCGGGAGATTTGGCGGCGAATACAGTGTATGCGCTTTTAACCAGCTTTGTCATGATTTATTTGACCGATACGGTCGATTTAAATGCAGGTGTAATCGGAACATTGATTATGTTGTCTAAGTTTGCAGATGGTGTGACCGATATCTTCTTCGGCAGACTGATGGATAAGACACATACGAAGATGGGTAAAGCACGTCCGTGGATGTTGTGGTCTTATGTTGGTAATGCAATTTGCCTGGTTGCAATCTTTGCAGTTCCGATGAGCTGGGGACAGACCGCACAGTATGTATATTTCTTTATCACATACACATTGTTGAATGCTGTATTCTACACTGCAAATAACATTGCATATGCATCATTGACCGCTTTGATTACCAAGAATAATAACGAACGTGTACAGATGGGGTCGATTCGTTTTATGTTCTCTCTGGCGACAAACCTGGTTGTGGCATCTATCACCGTAAGTCTGGTGGCTGCTCTCGGTGGCGGCGCAGTGGGCTGGAGAACCGTAGCAATCATCTATGCAGTGATTGGTCTGGTTGTAAATACGATTTCCGTATTCTCTGTAAAAGAACTTCCGGATTCCGAGCTGATGGATCAGGAAGAGACAAAGACAGATGTGACAGCAACAGAGAAACTTACGTTCCTTGAGTCCTTTAAACTGTTAATTGCAAACAAATATTATCTGCTTATTTGTGTGATTTATATCTTTACATATGTACAGACCGGTATCGCCGGAGTTGGTATTTATTACATGACCTATGTATTGGGTAATCCGAATCTGTTAGGCTTGTTCTCACTGGCGCAGATGTTCCCGATGATTATCGGTCTGGCGGTTACCCCGATGCTCGTTCAGAAGATGAAGGGTATGTATAAGGTGAATTTGGGTGGATACACATTGGCATTTGTTTTCCGTATCGGATTCATGATTGGCGGATATATGGGCAGCATTCCGCTTATGTTAGGATGTTCTGTATTTGCAGGTCTTTGCAGCAGCCCGCTGACAGGCGATTTGAATGCATTGATTGCAGCAGCATCCGACTGGACTTATAAGACATCCGGCCATCGTGTAGACGGAACCATGTTCTCCTGCTCATCCCTTGGTATCAAGGTCGGCAGCGGTATCGGAAGCGCATTGTCAGGTATCCTTCTGGCAGCAGGCGGTTACATCAATGGTGCCGATGTGCAGCCGCAGTCAGCATTGAATATGCTGCAGTTTATGTATCTGTGGTTCCCGATGATTTCGATCGCAATCATCTGGCTGTGCTTAAAGAACCTGAAAGTTGAGCAGGCAAACGCAGAGTTGGATGCAAAAGCAGGAAGATAATAAAACAGGAATATAAGAAAATGAAAGAGGCTGCCTGATTTGGCAGCCTTTTTATTGGTTAACTTGTCGGTTGTTTTTGAAAATACAGGAAAATAATCAGACAAAACAGCTAAATTTTGCATGGTTATCGAGTTTGGCTTTGACCTTTGATGCAAAATGAGGTATAATGCCTATTTGTAATATAAAAAAAGCTATTTCGTAATGACATGGGAACATGATTTTGGGAGGAAAGAACATGGCAAGAAAAGTAGTGAATAAGACAGCATCGGCAAAGACAACAGTCAAGGCAGAAAATACAAAAACAGCAGCAGCAAAGACAGAGGCAGTGAAGAGTGAGCCGAAGGCAGAAGTAAAAGCAGAAGAACCAAAGAAGGCAATTGCTACGAAGAAAGATACGACCAAGGCGATTGAGACGAAGGCAGGCGTACTGAAAGAAGCTCCGGCGGCAGAAGAGACTGCAGAGAAAACGGAAGAGACAAAAAAAGCTGTAAAGAAACCGGCTGAGAAGAAAAAAGCAGAAGTAAAGACAGAATTGTTCCTTCAGTTTGCAGGAAAAGAATTTTCGGAAAAGGACATCTTTACGAAAGTGAAAGAAATTTGGAGCAAAGAGCTGAAGAACAAAGTCGGCGATATGAAGGAAGTCAAGGTTTACCTGAAACCGGAAGAATCTGCAGCATATTTTGTCGTAAACGGCGAAGTGAGCGGAAAAGTGGAACTGTAAATAGCAGGACGAAGACGAAATAGAAAAAGGTTGTGCGAAAGCACGGTATCCTTAAGGGCATTTCTTAAATGCAGGAC
>CALZPS010000204.1 GCA_945827765.1 uncultured Lachnospiraceae bacterium
CTCTTTATCCGCTGATATTGTCTGTTCAGACTCGTTTTTTTATCTTCGGATAACCGGTCGTCCCCCTCGCCACGATTCTCGGCTCATATTCCACATGATAGATGCTGACAGGCTCCATATCCGCGTATCGCTGGTTTTTCGTCTTGATTTTCTTCATAATAATATCACAGGCATCTCTTCCTTTGTAAATCACAAAATGTTCCACAGTTGTCAACGACACCTTACGCATCTTGGCAAATAAGGTATTGTCACATCCCATAACGGAGATATCGCCCGGTACTTTATATCTTGCCTCGTATAATGCATCCAAAATTCCAAACGCAATCATGTCATTCAGCCCGACAATTGCAGTCAGGTCATTGTGTTCCTTCATCAGTTCCTTTGTCAGGTCATAACCAATCCGATATTCCGAATCAATTCCCGGCACATCCCGGTCTATAGATTCATTTGCAGCCTTGATAATCACATTACCGCCGAGTCCCGCCTCTTGATACTCCGCCAGAAATCCTTCCACCCGTTTCGAGCGCTGTTTCTGCCTCACAGTCAACGGCGGGCAGATGTAAGCAACTTTTTTATGTCCTAGTTCCAGCAAATGTTTCGCCATGATGCGTCCCAGCTTGGAATTATCCAGTTCCACGGCATCCACGTCCAGTTTCTCGTTCTGATTGTTGATGACGGCCATCGGTATCGTGCGGGATATTTCTTCCACCATGCTCATGAAATTCCGACTTGGATTGCAAGTGTAAATGACCCCCTGAGGGTTCAATGAAGGCAGCATTTTCAGATACCTTTCTTCCAGTTCAAGGCTGCGCTGTGTATTGCAGACGAACAACCCGTATCCCTGCTCTGTCGCACGGGACTCAATGCCCTGCAGCAGCATGACATAATATGGGTTGGTAAGATTCGGACAAAAAACGACCAGCAGCTTTTCGCGGCGGCTTTCTCTCTTGCGTCTTCTCCCCGGCAATTCATAGCCAAGCTCCTGGGCAGCCGACTCCACCCGCGCAATCACATCCTTAGAAAAAGAGACATTATATTTTTTATTTAATACCATGGATACGGTCGCCTGAGAGACGCCCGCTTTTCTCGCCACATCAGATGATGTCACTTTTTTCTTCTCCATCTTACGCCTCCTGCTTACAACTGCGTCCGCCCTTCCAGTGCCCGCAATAGCGTCACCTCGTCAATATATTCCAGATCTCCGCCCACCGGCACGCCGCTGGCTATACGGCTCACCTTGATGCCGGTCGGCTTAATCAGCTTGCTGATATACATCGCCGTCGTTTCACCCTCCAGACTGGAATTGGTGGCGATAATCACTTCCTCCACATCCCCCTGCAGACGCTGCATCAGTTCTTTCAGACGGATATCTCCCGGTCCGATGCCCAGCATCGGAGAGATTGCTCCATGGAGAACATGGTATGTCCCATAATATTTTCCGGTTTTTTCGTACGCCGCCAAATCCCTCGGTGTCTCCACCACCATAATGGTTTTCTGGTCACGGTCAGGATTTTTGCAGATTGGGCAGATTTTCTGATCAGTCAATGTGCAGCACTGCTCACAATAACAGACATTATTACGGGCATCTACCAAAGTCTTTGCCAGACTTTCCACCTGCTCCTTCGGCATATTAATAACATGAAAAGCCAGCCGTTGTGCTGATTTGGAACCAATTCCCGGCAAGCGGGAAAATTCCTCAATCAAACGGCTGATCTGCTTACTGTAATATTCCATTTCTGACTACTCCTTCTCGGCAACTCAGAACATTCCCGGCATTCCGCCCAGACCTCCGGTCAATTTGGACATCGCCGCGCCGGACTCTTCATCCACCTTGCGCAGTGCCTCATTGGTGGCCGCCACAATCAGATCCTCCAGCGTCTCGATATCATCGGGATCTACAGCTTCTTCGGAAAGCTTTACCTTCAGCACTTCCCGTTTTCCGGAGATTGTCACTTCCACAGCGCCGCCCCCGGCAGTCGCCGTGAATTCCTTTGTCTCCATCTCTTTTGCCTGTTCTTCCATCTGACGCTGCATCTTCTGTGCCTGTTTCATCAGATTTGCCATATTTCCGGGCATTCCACCGCCCGGGAAACCTCCACGTTTTGCCATGTTCTTAATCCTCCACTGTAATTTCCATATGAATATATTTCTCTAAATCTGCAAATGTATCCTCAAAATGTCTTCCTTCTTCGACCTGCCGTATTTCAAGCTCTATTTTTTTCCCCAGATACGCCTCGATGGCGTCCTCCAGTTCCTGCTTATGATCCTCCCGATTCACAATCGAAAAGCTCGTCTCATCCGGCAGTACGACCAGCAGACGATTGTCCCCGCCCAGGCTTAAGCGCGCTTTTTTCAAAATAGTAGAAGTCGGTGCAGACACCTCATCCGCAATCGAGCGGAACTTCTTCACAACCTTCTCCACATCCTCCGAAACTGCAGTCGGCAGCTGCGGTTTTACTCGCTCTTTCGCGCCCCCATAGGCAGAAGAGACATCTCCGCCGTTCCAGTTTCCCTGAGGGCCGCCCGGATTTGCACCCGCGCCAAAAGGATATCCGCCCATTCCCTCCGCGCCTGCATATACTAAGCGTTCTGCGCTCTGTGCCTGCTCCAGTTTTTCTTCCACCGCACGGATTCGGTCAAGCAGTGTATCCTGATCGGACTCCATGGCAGGTGTACATAGTTTAATCAGCGCCACTTCCAACAGCACACGTTTCTGTGTTGCATATTTCATCTGTCCCGACAATTCCGAGAAAATACGGATGTCTCTCAACAGACGATCGGTCTCGATCATCTGTGCCTCTTCCTTCAACTGAGCAAGGTTTTCCGTTGATACATCCAGAACATCCTCTATCTTATCAGAAGTCTGCACCAAAAGCAAGTTGCGCAGATACCACGTGAAATCTGTCACCAACTGCGACAATTCCCTTCCCTGCATTACCAGATCTTCCACGATATCCAAAACTGCCGCCACATTTCTATCCACGATCCGGCGCAGTAATCTGCTGAACACATCCGTGTCGACCGCCCCCAGCACTTCCAGCACATGGTCGTAGGTCAGTTTCTGCCCCAGATAGAAGGCAATGCACTGGTCCAAAAGACTGAGTGCATCGCGCATAGAACCGTCCGCCGCCTTGGCGATGTAGCGCAGTGCCCTGTCCTCGGCCTCCACTTTCTCCGCCTGCATCAATTCCTGCATGCGGGCGGTAATTGTTTCAATCGAGATACGGTGAAAATCATAATGCTGGCACCGCGATAATATCGTGATTGGAATTTTGTGCACCTCCGTCGTTGCCAGAATAAAAATAACGTACTCCGGCGGCTCCTCCAACGTCTTCAATAGTGCATTGAATGCCCCGATGGACAGCATGTGCACCTCGTCGATGATATACACCTTGTACTTCCCCTCGGTCGGACGGTACGTGACTTCCTCCCGGATTTCACGAATGTTGTCCACACCATTATTGGATGCCGCATCAATTTCAATGACATTCATCGATGTCCCTGCGGCAATTGATTTGCACATCGCACATTGGCCGCAGGGGCTGCCATCCTTGGGATTCTCACAATTGACTGCTTTGGCAAATATCTTCGCCACGGTCGTTTTTCCTGTTCCGCGTGTTCCGCAGAACAAATAGGCATGTCCGATACGATTTGCCTTAATCTGATTTTGTAAAGTTGTAATGATATGTTCCTGTCCTTTTACATCCTCAAACTCAGTCGGACGGAACTTTCTGTA
>CALZPS010000205.1 GCA_945827765.1 uncultured Lachnospiraceae bacterium
CACAAGGAGTATCGTCGGCAGCGTCAGATGTGTATAAGAGACAGCTGATACGGTTCTCGCCTTCCTGATATACGGTTGCCTCCGTGCTGTACTGTTCAACACGTTTCTGCAGTTTATAACGGGTATCCGCCATATCCGCCTCGGACGGGGTATCTCCCTTTACCTGATAAGTAATGCTGACACCGCCTTCCAGATCCAGACCTAAATAAATGTTTCTGGCTGCACCCATACCTTTGCCGTCCAATCCGATTACTGCCGTCACTCCCAAGAGGGCAACCACAGCTACTGTTAAGATCAGACTGATAATACCTGTGCTTTTTTTCATGTTCCTCTAAGCCTTTCCTTCCTTTATACATTCTTGTATCTTCAATGTTTTATTGCATCTGTTTATTCTATGCACTCTCAGTTTTCTTCCTGCTCAGCAAGTGCCGCTTTGATCATAATCGCACACTCTACACGCTTACGCTCCATCTCGCAGCTCACGTCATATGTATCATGAATGGTCTGATGAAACTTATATGAATTTGCCATACAGCCGCCGCTGCAATAAAATCTGGCAAAACAACTGCGGCATTTCTCTTTTGAATAGACACTGCAGCTGCGGAACTCATCGGCAATCTCCGGTCTGGTGATGCCTTCGTCCACATTTCCCATCAAAAATTCTTCCTGACCGACAAACTGATGACATGGATACAAGTCCCCCCACGGTGTCACCGCCAGATACTCTGTGCCTGATCCGCAGCCTGAAAGCCGTTTGGACACACACGGTCCGCCTTCCAGATCAATCATGAAATGGAAAAATGTAAATCCTTTTCCTGCCCGCTCACGTTCCACCATCGTCTTTGCCAGAATGTCGTACTCCCGGAAAATATCCGGCAAATCGCTTTCTCGAATTGCATAGGGGTCAGTATCATCTCCCACAACAGGCTCTATCGAGATCTGTTCAAACCCCAAATCCACAAAATGCATGACGTCCTTGGAAAAGTCCAGATTATCTCGGGTAAATGTTCCCCGAATATAATACTTCTGCTGATTACGGCTCTCCGCCAGTTTCTGGAATTTCGGCACAATCAAGTCATAGCTGCCTTTTCCGTTGCGGAATGGTCTCATACGGTCATTGACTTCCTTTCGTCCGTCCAGACTGAGCACCACATTATCCATCTCTCTATTGACAAATTCCTGAACTTCGGCGTTTAGCAGCACACCGTTTGTTGTCAGAGTAAACCGAAAATGCTTGTCATGGAGCTTTTCCTGCTCTCTTCCATATGCCACCAGATCCTTTACAACCTGCCAGTTCATCAATGGCTCTCCGCCAAAAAAGTCCACTTCGAGATTCCGTCTGCTGCCGGAGTTGGCAATCAAAAAATCCAGCGCTTTCTTGCCTACCTCGTAAGACATCAATGCACGTCTGCCGTGGTACTCTCCTTCCTCTGCAAAACAGTATTTACATGCCAGATTACAGTCATGTGCAATATGCAGGCACAATGCCTTGACCACGGTCTTTCTCTGTTTCACCACATCGATGAAATCCTCATAAATATCTTTCGTAAAAAGCTGTCCCGCCTTTGTCAGTTCTATGACAGCCTCCAGCACATCCCTGATATCCGATTCCGCATAAAGCTCTTCAAATGCCTCAAGGAGCCGCCCCACAGTCTTTGTATCACTTAAGGTCTCCGGTGTATGCTGTGGATTTTCATTCTCCAGAAATCCAATGATATCATATGCAATCTTGTCCAACACATGAACACACCCGCTGTTCACGTCAAGGGCAATGTTATATCCATTATTCTGATACAAATGTATCACGTATAAAACCTCTCTTTCAAACTCTTCTGTATGTTTCGCTATACTACGATATAAGGCAGCGGCCATAAGTCGCTGCCTTTCACATACTCTCTGCTATCGCTGATTATTTCTTCTGCTCACATGTCTGATTTCCAACTGTACATGAAGTCTTACAAGCAGACTGGCAAGATGTCTGGCACTCGCCGCATCCGCCCTTCTTCATCGTCTGATTCAATGTCTGCGTATTCAGTGTTTTGATATGTTTCATCGTTCTTCCTCCTACTGTTCTCGCATATCTGCTTTCGCTGCATATGATTATAGCACACCACATTTCATTTTTAAAGTACTTTTTTCAAAGTCCGTGAAAAGGCGTGAAAAGGCAATGAAATGGGTGTGAAAAACAACCCGGAGTGGTTGTTACTTTTCATGAGTACCAAGTGGTTACCATGAACTACTTAAACGACTTGCTGTTAAGAATCAATGTACTGTAAAGGAAAAGTACATCTTTATTTTCAAAATCTATATATTGATTCAAAAGATCCGGAACAACGTAACGGATATCCACAAGATATATACTCTTATATCCCTCTGCGAGAAGCGGTGCGATACTTGAGCCGAAGGAATCACGAAAAATAATAAGTTCTTCCTCTGTGTCTGCATTCGGGTTATCTATGCGAAGCAATGCCTTGCTTCCCGACAGAAAAAAGTCATATCCGTCGTTTCCCTCAAATTTTTCAAAGTTATAGACGCCATAGGTCTGCCCTGTCTCATAATCATAAACTGTACATTGATTAAGAATCTCATTCGTGAGATAGGTTATTGTATCCAATTCCGGATTCAGTGCACTCTGACCGTAATATACACCTTTAAACGGATACAGCTTATTCTCAGTATACTTTCCCCAAATGCGATTCCCTGCACCCAACTCATCTGCGAGCTTATTTACAACATCTCCAATCTTATCCTGACTCCAATGAGTATCTGTTCTATAATAATCTTCCAGTTCAAGCTCACTGAAGATGTCAATATATTCCATCCCACTAAGAGCTGTCTGAACCTCATCAATGAGCTTATCATAATCTGGTGACGGATATCCGTAATCCTTTGCAAAGAAATAGTTTTTGTCCGGAATAACGGATACAAACTTGTCCCCGCCGTTATTCTTCAACAGTGTCTCGTATACATACTGAAGACGCCCTATGGAATAATCCACGAACTCCTGTGTGAATTTTTGTTCTATTTTCACAATATATCCATCCTTCACCGCAAGCCCGTTATTCTCACTTAACCGCAGGACATAAATCTGAACTTTCGCCTTTAATGAACGGAAAAATTCTCTGAATGGGAACTGGTCAACGGAATAATCCTCAAAATCATCGATGATTGTCTTATCAATGACGCCCTCCCATGTTATTTTTTCAGGAAACTGTGCTAATGGTCTTCTTTCACTTTCCGATACAGCAGCCGGATTACAATAGCTGAAAACGCACATTCCCACAAAAAAACTAAGGAAAACCCCAAAAACACAGGTACTCACAATATGTTTGAATTGATTTTGCATTCCAATCCCCTCTCTAGAATCGAAAGTAAAGAAACGGGCTGTAAGACCCATCCACAAAATAGGCTGTCACAACCAGAAGCATAACTACCAGAAACACAGGTTCCAGAATGTCACATACCAGCAAACCCGGCCGCGTCTCCTTCATTTTTAACACAATACATTTTAGAAGAGGTGTCGCTCCGAGCATTGCCGCAATGATTACCACTGCATAGCTTTTCAGATAGTACGCAGTTTCGGCTGACCAGAATGGGATTCCACCCAGACAGAACATGTTTCCGATATCAGAAAGTGCTCCCGATAATCCGTTTGCGCTAAAGATTACAAAACTTATCAACACGGCAACTACCTGTCTCTTATACACATCTCCGAGCCCACGAGACCGTACTAGAT